>JABHOU010000219.1 GCA_018695085.1 Opitutia bacterium
ATGCCTGCTTGCCCGCAGGCTAGTGGAACGAGGCGTACGCTTCGTCGAACTAAGCTGCATCAACGAAGGCATTGGGGCAGGCAACGCCGCAAATCCTTGGGACCAGCACGGCGCCTTGGAAAAAGGTCATGCTGCCATGGCGCATCAAGTGGACCAACCCATAGCCGGGCTACTTAAGGACCTTAAGGCAAAAGGGTTGCTCGACGAGACCTTGGTGGTGTGGGGAGGCGAGTTTGGCCGTACTCCTTTCTCTCAGGGAAGCAATGGACGAGACCATAACCCCTACGGTTATTCCGTCTGGTTGGCCGGCGGAGGCGCGAAAGGCGGTACGATTCATGGAGCCACCGATGAATTCGGTTACCACGTGACCGAAAACAAATGCGAAATCTACGACCTTTGGGCCACCGTGCTCCATTTGCTGGGACTTGATCACGAGCACCTCACCTACCGTCACGGCGGACGCGACCTGCGGTTGACCGACGTGTACGGAAGCGTGATCCGCGAAATCGTCGCCTAGCGCCTATGTAGCCTCAAGTGCTCGGGAAAATCTTTCCGATAACGAGCCAGCAGGGCCTTGAGATCGTTGTTCACCAAGTATACCTTACCCTTTATCTCAAGCTTTTCGCCGGGTTTCAAACCACCTAGACGAAAGTCACTGTGAAGACAGCGACCCACTCCTTGGAAAAGTTCCTGATACGGTTCCCATGCCGTGGCGAAGAGCATCTTGTCGTCCACTGAATAACATCCGATGAGACCATTATCAGGAACGTCCTTGTGGAGAGGACGAGGGTTTACGTCGGCTCGAGCCACGCCGGGAGCGGTCCACACCTGCCCGGGAATGTAGCGTGCCTTCAAAGCCCAGTCGCGGGTCGGCATCATGGCCTGTTTGCCATCTAGAAAGATGAAACTCTTCTTAACGTAGGCATACTTGTCGGGTGTCTTGTCTGCCCCCGTTCCCGTAAAGACCCCTACCCTCACGCAAGGTTGGGCCCAGTGGGCCTCGGAAAGTTTGTTCGTGGGATTGTGAGCGGTGAGGCGGAAATCGATTTCATCGTCACGAGCGGTAATGACGTGGCGTACGGTAACGCCATCCTTGAGGTTGCAAAGCAGTTCTATTCGGGAACCGTCATCCGAAGCAGAGACCATCTTCGTTTCGTGCCCCACCACGGTGTGCTTCCCCCAGTCCGTAGTCTGGGAATTTGCCCGGCAATAGGCCTCTAAATAATGCACCCGCATCGAACCCGGCAGATGGTCTCCATGAATTTCGAGCCAGTTTTTCTCCCATGTAAGGGATAGCTTGGGCGCAGCCGAGGCAAAGCAGGCTGACAGAAGAAAAAGGATGATCCTCATCAAGCAAACAAACTCTCAATGGGCTTGCCGCCGTCCGTGATGGGTACGGGACGATCGCCGGCATGGAGTTCCTTGGATGGGTCGATACCGAGAGCGGCGTGGATTGTGGCGTGAAAATCCCGCAAGGGTACTATGTTTTCGACCGACTTCTGGGCGAGATCGTCGGAAACCCCATAGGCTCCTTGGTGCTTGAGACCTCCACCGGCAAGAAGAAGACTGAAGCATTTTGAATGGTGACCGCGACCGCCCCCACCGTCGAATCCGGCCGGGCGCCCGAACTCCGTGCCCACGGCAATGAGAGTCTTGTCCAAAAGCTTGTTGGACTCAAGATCAGTGATGAGAGTGGAAAGCGCGTCATCGAGTTCCTTGATTAGGAGATGTTGGTTGAGCTGGCCTTGGTTATGAGTGTCCCAACCTGTGCCGTTGAGAAAATTAAGGTTGTGAGAAACCTCGACAAATCGCACGCCTCGCTCCACGAGGCGTCGGGCAAGCAGGCAACGCTGACCAAATTCACCACCGTAGGATTCTCGCAAATCGGCCGACTCCCCCGTAAGTTCGAAAGTGCTCATGAATTTTGGGCCGGCTAGTTCGAGGCTGTCCTGCAAGGTGGAGTCATAATCTTGGATTCGACGATCCTCGCGATTACGGCTGACGTAACCCTTTCGGAGAACTCCCAACAACTCCTCGCGACGCTTCCAGCGTGAAGAAACCACGTTTGCGGGACGAGCAAGACCTGCGGGGCCGGATTCGACGTCCAAGAGATAAAGGAACCCGTCCTTGGCTCCGAGAAAGCCAGGATTGCGCGAGATGCTCGGGTAACCGATCACGACGTACTTCGGAGTACCTTTCTCCAATTGCCCCTTCTCGTGAGCTACGATGGAACCGAGTGAAGGATACTGAATGGTTCCGCTGACGGGGCGACCGGTGTGAACCTGATAAGCGGCTGCCGCGTGCTCATCGATGACGTCGTGCGAAATTGTTCGACAAAGGGTAATGCGATCGAGAACACGGGCTACGCGGGGAAGGTGCTCGCAGACTTGGACTCCCGGAACGGCGGTGTCGATGGCGTCGTAGTAGGATCCGGCTTTCTTGGCTTTGGCATCACCTTTCTTCTTTGGATCGAAAGTATCCATTTGGGCGGCTCCACCTCCCAGCCAAAGGAAAATGCAATGCTCGGCCTTACCTTGAAAACGATTTTTCAAGGCCGCTTCCACTCCTTGGCGCAGACCACCAACGCCCGCAATTGAAGCAATTGCCGAGGACTTCAAAAAAGTACGGCGAGAGAGGTTATTAAATGGGTCGTTCATGGGATGAAAAGAATTTCAGGAGAATTAATAACCGCCCAAAGGGCATCCTCCATGCGTTCGCGCCATGCAGGACTCAACGCGTTACTGGGCGGATCTCCTTCGCGGGCTCGTTTTTCCTCTTCGATAACGAAGAAGTTCGCTTCCGGGCTTAGATGGTTCGACCAAGACACGGCCGGTATTTTCTTTGGCCAAGGAGTGGGGTTTCGTTCGGCAACGGGAATGATTCGTTCTGCATAGCCCTCCCGAAGGAGGGGAAGAAAACGATCTCGTTCCGTTTCGGTCGGGCGCCGAGTAAGAAGGCGAAGAAAAACGGTATCGAGCAAGTCCTCGACTGGGCGTTCTTCAAGGCATTCCTCGGTAATGCCGTGCTCGGAAGAAAGGCGCGTAAGCCAAATGGACAATATGCCGTTTGAGAGAATGCCGGGTTGCAGGGCATGCGGAGTTTCCTCTCGATCGGTGAGGGGATCTTGACGTGAAGGACGCCAACCGAATTGCTTGAGGGTGTCTATGACGGCTTGAACGCGCGGGAAAGCAAGGCTTGGTCGATCACGCTCGTTCGAAAGTGAAGCGTATTGCCACGCCTTGCGCGGAATGCCGAGATTAAGAAAAGTTGCCGGGCCAAGCCCACCATCGCGATCCATGTTCAATTCGCCCACTTCCATGGGTAGTCCCGTAGCGTGGTAGAGACCATCAACGATTTGCTCGGCCCTGAGACGACGTCGAGTTTGGCCCGCGAACAATGGCTTTTCGGAAGTCGATTGAGGATTAGCGTTGGGAGAGATTTGCCGTTGGTATGCGTGTGAGTTAAGGATGAGTCGGGCAAGGCTCTTGAGGTCATAACCGCTAAGGACGAATTCTCGCCCAAGGTACTCCAAAAGCTCCGGATGCGAGGGGCGGACTTTGTGCCAATCACCCGGAGAATCAACCAAGCCAAAACCAAAAAAACGTTTCCATAGACGGTTTGCAATGACCTGTGGGAAACGCGCATTCGTGGGCGAAGTAATCAACACGGCGAGTCTTTCTCGGGAATCCTTGTCGTTGCGCAAATAGGGTTCGGCAGTGCCGAAAGAAGCGAGGGAGGGAAATTGCCAATTCGGCTTCACGTTTGCCCCGGGCTTGAGAGTCACTTCCACAAGTGGTTTGCGGGAACCCGCCGTGGGAAGTGCGACAATACTGGTCTTGGGCACGCTGATGCCCTTTCGCTCTAGCATGGCTGCCATGCCAAATAGATCGGCCTGTTTGAAAGGGTGATAAGGAGCATCATGACAACGGGCGCACTGAAGATTCGTCCCGAGAAAAGCAGTGCCGAGCACATGAGCCTTGGCTGCCATGGGGACGTCGTTTTGCGTAGCCAAGCCGAAACCGGATGGTCCCCCTCCGTGCTTGCTTCCTCCCATGAGGACAAGTTCAGTGACAAAACGATCCATCGGCTTGTTGTCGAGAAAGGCTTCGTAAATCCATTCGCGAAATGGTCCTGTATTGTTGAGCTTGGGCTTGAGAATATTGGGGTTCTCGGCGAGGACGTCCTGCCAATAGCCCACCCAGTTGTCCGCCCATCTTTCATCGCCAAGCAAACGGTTTATCACATTGGCGCGCTTGGTTGCGGATTTGTCTTTCTCGAAGGCGTCAATTTCAGCGAGAGAAGGAAATTCTCCCACGAGATCGATGGTCACCCTTCGCAGGAAAGAAAGATCGTCAGTCAGAGAAGTGGGAACAAGATTAGCCTCGGCCATTTCCTTGCGGGTTACCTTTTTGTCATCGGCGGCTATGGTATCCCGTTTTTGACTAGGCCAAGCAGCGCCGGACTCAATCCATTCACGTAAAACCTTTAGTTCCCCGGCATTGAAAGGTTTGCCCTTGGGAGGCATGCGCTCGTCTTCGTCACGGCTTGAGACCAAAGAGAATAGAAGGCTTTTGCCTATGTCTCCCGGAACTACTGCGGGATCACCTGATTCGCCTCCTCTCAGCATGGCCTTGAGAGAATCCAAACGAAGTTTACCTTTCTCTTTTTCACCGTGACACTTGAAGCATCGATCCTGAAGCAAAGGAAACACACTGTCACGAAAGTGAACTGAGCCCGCTTCCTCCCGAGACCCCCGTAGTCGCTTTGTGGCTTGTACGAGACCAACCCCAATAAATCTGTCAATCGAGTTACGCCCGGGAATAAAACCAAATACTTCCGGAAGTGCTCGCGTCACTTGAGCAGACACGATTTCCCTAGCTTGCTTGTGGCGTTTTTCCCAATAGGAATCAGCTTTCTTGGCAGCTTTGCGGCGACGGTTCGTATCGAGGTTACGAAAAAAAGGTTCTCTTTCTCGTCTCCAAGTCATCCAGCCTGCATCGGTCAGAGGCACCTTGCGAACCGGTCCCAGCAGAACAAATGGTTGGCCACTCACGGAAACGGCGATGCAGGTTTCCCCCAGATCATGCCGATACTTTCCCTTCCCCTTTACGTCGCCGACAAGAGTCTCGAAACGGACCTGTACGGTTTGGCCCTTGCTTTTCAGGCGGAAGCGTTTTTCCGCGTCACCGGGACCGGTCAAACGTAAATAAGCAGGCCAGTCTTCAGGTATCCTTGGGACATTGTGATGAGCTCCGCCTCCTTTGCGAGGTTGAGGAACGGAAACCATAAGCTCGTCGTCCACCCAAATGCGTGAGGCCCAGCGGGAGCGAACCAACCACTCGTGTTCACCTGCAGGCAAAGTTATACTGGCCAAGGCACGCAGAAGAAAGGTCTTCGGGCGATCCACGCGCACGCCGGGTTCGGCGTACTTGTGAGTGGTTCGGTAGAAGCCAAGGAGGTCTTGCCGATAGCTATCGACTGGCGGCAAGTCCGGACGTGGCCAACCCCTCGCGGGAGAAAACCCCTCGACCAACTCGACCAGCACCTTGTCTCTGGGCCAGTCATCGCGAACAAACTTCGGTTTTGGTTGCGATACGCGACGATGACGCTTAGCGATGATCTCAGGAGACAAGCACTCTCGGTGAACGGCGACTTCGTCGAGACCGCCGGCGAAGCTATTGTTTCGGCTCCCTCCCAATGCCGAGCCAATCCAGAGCTCGTCATCATCCACAACAGGCGGACGCTCCGTTGCGCCACCCATGTCCCACCTGCCGGCGACAGGTTTTCCATCGACGTAGCCCTTGACGCTTTTCGGTTTCCCGAACTCGTAGGTGACGGCGACATGAGACCATCCATCTTCAGCCAAGACACCGGTGTCAGAGGTCCAGCGGTGCCATTCGCCGTGCTTGCCTTTTTCAGGACGCGAAAAGAAAAGAAAGCTCACGCAACCTTCGCCACCCTGCCCACGCAAGCGAAGAGCGTAATTCTGGTTGTTGGCCGCAAATCCCTTGTTGTTCGTGCGCCCCTTGCCGATGAGATAGACGTTGTCGCCCTCGCCGATCGTCCCTGATGATACCCAAGCCTCCAGCGTAATGGCGTCACCGTTGTCGAAATCGAGCGGACTCCCTTTCCCCGAATCCTTGATCACGAGCCTACCGCTCCCATCGAAAATCCCCGCCCGGTTATCCTTTGCAAAGTGGGGATACTCTGGTAGTCGTGGCCCGAGCTCGAAGGTGACGTCGCCAACGACCTCAAACCCTGTTGGGTCTCGCTCGAAATCAAGATGCAACACCGGCTTGGCCCAAGCGACGGCAGTGGCCAAGAGGCCGACAACTACGCTTTTTGTTAAATGCATTACAAGGGATTTAAATCTTTAGAATTGATTTTTGAGAAACCTTAAGGGCATTGCAAGTTCTCTCTTGGAAAGTCAGCAGGATTACCTTCTATGGACAGCATATGAAAATTAAACCAATTTCCCGCCGTCGGTTCACCCAAGGGTTCACCGTAGCAGGTCTTGCTTCACCTTTTGCCACACAAGCCATCGCACCGTTTAAACGGAACGGTACGCCAAAGTTGAAGCTCAGTCTGGCAGCCTACTCTTTCCGCAAGCAACTCACCGCCAAACCCGGAACCCCCGGAGCCATGAACATGATGGGCTTCATCGACTGGTGCGCCACTCAGGATCTGGATGCCTTCGAACCCACCTCCTATTTCTTTCCCGAGGAGATCACCCCGGGTTACCTTGCTCAAATGAAGAGGAAAGCCCACCTTCACGGGTTGGACGTGAGCAGTGGCGCGATACGCAACGTCTTCACCCTGCCCGACGGTCCCGAACTGGAAAAGTGGCACGACCACGTCGACGTTTGGGTCGATCACTACGCGGCTATCGGATGTCCGATCATCCGGGTCTTTGCGGGGAAGGCCCCCAAGGGCATTTCCGAGGGGCAGGCAATCGACAACGCGGTGCGAAACCTGAACAAAGCCTGCAAACGGGCGGGCGAAAAAGGCATCATCCTCGCCTTGGAAAATCATGATTTCCTGATGGATTCCCGCCGCTTGGAAGCCATCGTGAAACGGGTCGAGTCTCCTTGGTTCGCAGTCAACTTGGATTCCGGGAACTTCATCGACAAGGATGTGTACGAAGCCTTCGAGCGAACCGCTCCCTATGCCGCCACCGTTCAGCTTAAGGTCGAACTCCGGGACAAGTCAGGCAAGAAGGTACCCGCCGACATGAGTCGCCTGATAGGGATTCTCAAGAAGGCGAATTACCGTGGATACGTCGTGCTGGAATACGAAGCCAACGAAGACCCCTTTGCGGCCATCCCCCGCCACTTGAAGGAACTCAGGGGACTGATCGGCTGATCTTCTTCAGGTTTTTCCAGAGAGAGTACCACCACGGTCAAGGATACAGTCTTTCTCCAAAGAGCAACTACTGCACCTTAATCAGTAAACGTGAAATACAGCGACTATCCCTATGAACGAATTTCCGTTGAGGAGCTGAACGAACTGCTGAACGAACGACTGGAGCGATTCAACAACGCGCAATCGGCAGACGAGCAGATCGCGGTGATCAGGGAGATGGACCGTACCCGCAGGCAATACGTGCACCATGCCAATTTCACCGAATTGAACTTCGAGCGGGACGTACGCAACGAGGAGGCCAAGGCCGAGAAGAAATATCATGACTCGATCCAGCCGGACTTGGAGGAAATCGACGATCGATGGAAGCAGGCCGTGGTCGCATCCCCTTTCAAGGAGGAACTGAAAAAGGAATGGGGGCCCACCTTCCTGGACAAGCTCGAAATGGAACTGAAGACCTTCCATCCCAATATCAAGGAGATGCGGAAACAGGAAATGGATCTCCAGACCGAGCACAGAGAACTGATGGCGGGTGCAAAGATCGAGTTTGAGGGAGGAACCTACAACATGGATGGCATGGAGCCCTTCCAAAAGGACCCGGATCGGAGCGTCCGGAAACGGGCGTGGAAAGCCAAGTTCGGATGGTACGAGAATAACGCGGACGCCTTCGACGATCTCTACGACCGGATGGTGAAGCTTCGCCATAGGATTGCCACCACGCTGGGATACGGGAATTTCGCCGAGTTGGCCTACCTTCGGATGGGACGGATCGACTACGGGCCCGATGAGGTCGCAACGTACCGCAAGCAAATCGTCGAGCACGTGGTCCCGGTGATCCGAAAACTGCATGAGCAGAAGAAGAAAATCCTCGGTCTGGACCCCCTCTATTCTTATGATGGCATCCACTTCAAGGAAGGGAACCCAAAGCCCAAGGGAACTCCGGATGAGATTGTGGCGGCGACCCGGGAAATGTATCGCGAAATGTCCCCGGAGGCAGGCGAGTTCTTCGATATCATGGTGGACGAGGAACTGTTGGACCTGGTCAATCGGGAAGGAAAAATGCCAAGCGGGTTCTGCACCAACTTCCCCCCCTACAAACGACCGTATATCTTTTGTAATTTCAACGGCACGGACAGAGACGTGCGGATACTAATCCACGAGGCCGGCCATGCCTTCCAGTTTTACTCCAGCAGGAACCAACCCCTGTTGGATTACATGAAGTCCACGAGTGAAACCAATGAGATTCATTCCATGGCGATGGAAGTCCTGACCTGGCCCTGGATGGAGAAGTTCTTTGGCGGGGAAGCCGACCGATACAGGTACATGCACGCTGGGACCAGCCTGGCGTTTCTACCTTGGGGGGCATGCGGGGACCACTTCCAGGACTGGGTGTACGAAAACCCCGAGGCCACCCCGCAGGAACGCAAGCAGCAATGGCTGGAGCTGGAGTCCGTCTACCTGCCCACCTGTGACCACGACGACTTAGCCTTCCCAAAGACAGGAGGCGCCTGGCAAATGATACCGCACTTCTATCAATGCCCCTTTTACTTCATCGATTACGTCATCGCCCAGACCTGCGCCTTCCAGTATTGGATAAGGAATGAGGAGAATCCCGGGGAAACATGGAAAAGCTACCTCAAGCTGTGTCAGGCGGGGGGAAGCCTCCACTTCAAGCAACTGATCGAGCTGGCCGAACTGCAGTCACCGTTCGAGGAAGGCTGCCTCGAGTCCATCGTGGGCAAAGTGTCCGCCTGGCTGGACGGCGTGGACGTGGCCAAGCTGTAGCTCAGGGGACTGATCGGCTAACTCTCGTCGACCCAGCGGTAGCCCACACCGTGAACGGTTATGAGAAACTGAGGGTCCGAGGGATCGGACTCCACCTTCTTTCTCAACTGGGCAACGTGCTGGTCAAGCGTACGGGTAGTGCCCAGATAATCGATTCCCCATGCCTGATCGAGCAGGTAATCGCGCGAAAGGGCTTCTCCGGGCCTCTCCCGAAAAAGGGAAAGTAACTTCAATTCACGGGGGGTCAGGGAATGGGTTTGCCCGTGGGCCTTCATCTCATACCTGCGGGCGTCCACTTCCACCGGGCCAATTGAAAAATTAGCCGGGGGTTCACCGGCTTTGTCGGTAGCGCCGGTATGACCCGACCTGCGCAACAAGGCCTTGATCCGGGCCAAAAGTTCACGAACGGAAAAAGGCTTGGTCACGTAATCATCGGTGCCCATTTCAAAACCGAGCACCTTGTCGATTTCCTCGCTCTTGGCAGTGAGCATGAGGATGGGAACTTCCGAACCGGTAGCCCGAACTTCCCGGGCTACCTCGTACCCGCTCTTCTCGGGCATCATGATATCGAGCAGAAGAAGATCCCATTTGTCCTGTCGAAAGGCAGCGATGGCGGACGCGCCGTCGGGGAAACCCTCCGCCTCATGCCCATCCGCCTCAAGGGCGTCCAGCAAACCGGTTCGGATATTGGAGTCATCCTCCGCGACGAGTATTTTCTTTTTCATCTTAACTTGATTGTGGAAATTCAATTCGAAACTTTGCCCCCTTGGACTCGTTGGCCTCGCAGGTAATTTGACCACCCATATCCTCGACCAACTTTCGGGCAATCCCCAGCCCGATCCCGCAACCGGGCTTGTTCGAGGTCAGGGAATCGTCCACCCGGTGAAAGGTCTCGAAAATAGGTTCCCTCTGCTCGGAGGGAATACCAGGGCCATGATCCGAAACTTCCAAAATGACCAACTCAGTGTCTTTTGCCAAACGCACGCCGGCATACTTTCCATCGGCCGCGTATTTGACCAGGTTGTCCAGCAGGTTGAGGAGCACTTGCTCGAGAGCGTCCGGATCAAGGTTGGCCACGACTCCTTGAGAATCGTCCGACCATTCGAGTTCCAACCCCGCGGATTCCAAGCGGGGACGCTGAGTTTCCAGAATACTGCCCACCGCAGAACCCAAGGCGATTTCTTCCCGGTTGTAGGTTTTCTCACCCCGTTCCAGCCTTCCGAAATCCAGAACGTTGTTGACCAGACGGGTCAGGCGCTGGCTTTCGGAAATGATGGTTTCCAAGTAACCCTTTTTCTTGGTCTCGTCCTTGACGATCCCATCACCCAGCATCTCCCCGTACATCCGGATGGTCGTCAACGGGGTCTTCAATTCGTGGGA
>JABHOU010000635.1 GCA_018695085.1 Opitutia bacterium
CCCAACCAGCGTATCTGGCAACTCAACCTGAAGACCCTTGAGACCACGCTCTTCCGGGACAAGACCGGCGGAGCCAATGGGCTCGCCTTTGACTTGCGGGGACGATTACTGATGTGCAAACAACGGGAGAAGAGCCTTGCCCGCCTCGAGGAGGACGGGACGGAAACCGTGCTCTTGAAGCCGACGAGGATGGGGAAAAACAAGAAGATTCAATCTGTGGGAGTCAACGACGTGGTGGTTGATCGCAAAGGGCGGATCTACGTCACGGTGCCGGGCGCGGGATCGATCTACCTTCTCGACACCGATGGTGGAAATCCACGGCCGGTCATCAGCGGTCTGAAGGGGCCGAACGGGTTGATGCTTTCACCGGACGAGAAGACACTCTACGTGTCCGAATATAAGGAACAGAAGCTACATGCCTATGAGGTCGACCCAAAAACCGGAAACCCCTCCAGGCGACGACTTTTCGCCCACGTCAAGCTACCCAGCGATTACGGCTGTGACGGCATGACCGTTGACCATCTCGGCAACCTTTACTGCGCCGGTCCTCACGCCGTGCGGGTGTGGAGTCCGAAAGGCAAACTGCTCGAGACGATTACAGTCTCGGAAAGCCCGACCAATTGCGCTTTTGCCGGACCGGGGAGCAACGTGCTCTACGTCACCGGCAGAAAGAACGTTTTCCGGATCCGCCTAAAGACGAAGGGTTTCCGCTGAATTCGCAAAAACTGTTCAGCGCCTTGTCGGTTTTGGAAATTCGAGAAAACAGATCCTATTTTGCTTAACTGATTGGGAAATGCCCTTCAGTGTGCTCTTTCATGAGCGACACTTCGAAGTTCGGCTTTTCGCCCGAGATCCTTAGCCTCCCAAACCAAGTTGAGTACGACGGGCAAGCGTTCCCTCTTGCCGTGGAGGTCAAAGCCGGCGACCTCAAGCAAGCCTGCGGATGGATTGCCCAAAACGCCGAGCAAATCGAAAGGCAAGCCGCCACACATGGAGCGGTCCTTCTGCGGGGATTGCCTCTGGGCATGCCAGATGATTTCGATGCCACCGTGACCGCCTTCGGCTTACCCAATTTCACCTACGAGGATTCTCTATCCAATGCGGTGCGCAAAGTCCATACCCCGCGCGTGTTCTCCGCGAACGAGGCGCCTCCCGAAACCACGATTTTTCTACACCACGAAATGGCCCAGACCCCGGTCTATCCGAGCAAGCTCTTTTTCTTTTGCCAAAAAGCCGCGGAGCAAGGAGGAGCAACCCCCCTTTGCCGCTCCGATGTGCTTTGGGAACGGATCGAGAAGGAGTTGCCAGGGTTGGCCCAAAATTGCTTGAACAAAGGACTCAAGTATTCGAACGTCATGCCTGCCGAGGCGGACTTGGTTTCAGGAATGGGGCGAAGCTGGCAAAGTACCCTGAGCGTGGATTCGAAGGAAGGAGCCGAAACCCGGCTATCCGAACTCGAGTACTCGTGGGATTGGATGGATCAGGACGAGTTACGGGTCACCTCTCCCACCCTGCCCGCGGTCCGGGAACTGGGCAACGGAAAGTGCAGTTTCTTCAACCAGCTCATCGCCGTTTTCAAGGGTTGGAAAGATTCCCGCAACGATCCGTCCAAGTCGATCACCCATGGCGATGGCTCCCCGCTCGACCCATCGGAAATCGAACGGGTCTGTGAACTGGCGGACGGGATCACCTTTGATCTGCCTTGGCAGGCTGGCGACCTCGCCCTCGTGGACAACTACCTGTGCATGCACGGACGCCGATCCTTCCAAGGAACCCGCAAGGTTCTCGCTTCCTTGGTTGCAGCTTGAGTTTTGGCTTTGATCAAACCGGTAAAGCCTTATTTTTTTTGGGAAACAATTCGGTTTCCCATGTCATTACTATCTGAAAGCTCAATTTGTCAGGCTTCCAATTTTCAACGTTTCTCCATAGTCCGATTCATTCCGTAATATCCAACACCTTCACGACATTCTTTTTTAATGAATAAAATCTACTCTCTTTTGATCATCTTGGTTGCCCTTCTTCCCGTTCTGCATGCGGAGGAAAAGAAAAGGAAGCCCAACCTGATCATTCTTTTGGCTGACGACTTGGGATACGGCGAACTTGGCTGTCAGGGAAACAAGGAAATTCCCACGCCCCATATCGATGGGATTGCCAAGAAGGGCGTTCGCTTCACTCAAGGCTATGTCACCGCTCCCAACTGCAGTCCCTCCCGGGCTGGTCTAATAACTGGAAAATACGGCACCCGGTTCGGACATGAGTTCAACCCAACCGGAGCCAAGAACGAGCAGCCGGGTTTCGGGCTTCCCCTATCTGAAAAGACTCTTGCCGGTTCCCTATCGATGGCCGGCTATGTAAATGGTTTAGTCGGCAAATGGCACCTGGGGGGAACGGCTCCCTATCATCCCTTCCGCCGTGGGTTCGATGAGTTTTTCGGCTTCACCCACGAGGGACATTACTTCGTTCCGGAACCATGGAATGGAACGACCACCTGGCTACGAAGGAAAGTCCTTCCGGGCGGAGGAAAAGGCATAAGGAGGTTCGGCAAGGTGATCTACTCGACTCACTTGGGCAACGAGCCCGACTACGATGCCAACAACCCGATCGTGAGGGGTAGCCAGCCCGTTCAGGAAGAAGAATACTTCACCGATGCTATCACCCGCGAGTCCGTAGACTTCATTGACCGGCATGCGGACAAGCCTTTCTTCTTGTTCGTTTCCTACAATGCCGTTCACAGTCCCCTTCAGGCGACTGACAAGTACATGGACAAGTTCAAGCACATCGAGGATATCCAGCGTCGAATCTTTGCCGCCATGTTGGCAAACCTCGACGACAGTGTGGGGGGGATCATGAAAAAACTGGCGGATGAGAATCTGGAAAAAGACACTTTGGTATTCTTCCTCAGCGACAATGGTGGCCCGACCAGAGAACTCACCAGCAGCAACCTTCCCTTGCGGGGAGAAAAAGGGCAAATGTACGAGGGAGGGATCCGCGTGCCCTTCCTCTTTCAATGGCCGGGCAAGGTTCCTGCCGGCAAGACTTTTGACCGGCCGGTCCTGAGCACGGATATTTTCGCAACCATTCATGCGGCAGCCGGTGCCTCAAAACCCAAAGGCAAATACGTCGAGTCCTATGACCTGCTTCCCTACCTTACGGAAAAGTACAAGGAGGATCCTCACGAATGGCTTTACTGGAGACAGAGTCACAAGGCGGCCTTCCGCGTAGGAGACATGAAAATCGTCAGGCAAACGCCCAAGAAGTGGGAACTCTACGACTTGGCCAAGGATCCTTCCGAAACCAGGGACTTGATCAAAGAGCAGCCTAAACAATTCCAATTGCTCCTCGAGGGGTGGGAAAAAATCAACGGTAACATGGTCGAACCTCTCTTCAAGTAAGCTGACTAAAACTTGAAAAGATCCGCAAGGATCGGTAAATTTGATAATTAAATCTTTTACCGGATGCGGAATTCAATACACAGAAGGCGTTTTCTCCAAGGAATGGGTGGTTCATTGCTCGCCCTCCCCTTGCTGGAAGCGAATTCAAGTTTAAAAATCACAACCCCACCGAAGCGGATCGTTGCCACAGGAGTCTTCTACGGCTTCGTACCGGAAAACTTTCACCCCAAGGATACGGGGCAAAACTATGTTTCCCCACTCCTTCTCAAACCGCTTGATCCTTTCCGCAAGAACTTCACGGTATTTTCCGGACTGGACCACAACCTCAGCGGCGGGCACAACGCGACCAAATTTTTTCTCTCCGGCATTCCCACCAACCAATCCAAAGGCTATACCGAGGCGAATATCTCCATGGATCAAAAAGCCGCCAATTTCGTCGGTGGGAAAACCAGGTACCCATCCCTGACCCTCGATGCCGACCGCGGGAACGAACACTCTCTGTCCTGGACAGGTAATGGAAACACCATACAACCCGTTCGCAGTCTGGAAAAGCTCTACCAAATGCTTTTCCGCAAGGAGGATGGTACAGTGCGAAAACAAAGCGAAAGGGGTTTGACCGACAAGCGGTCGATTCTTGATTTGGCCAAGCGACAAGCCGAAGACTTCAAAAAGGGGTTGGGCTATGCCGACTCCGAAAAGCTCGATCAATACTTCACTTCCGTCCGCGAATTCGAAAAACGAATCGAACAGTCAACCCTCTGGCTAGACAAAGAAAAACCGAATGTCGACTATTC
>JABHOU010000636.1 GCA_018695085.1 Opitutia bacterium
AGACATCGTCTACGAGAAGGTCGAAGGCATCGCGAAGGTGACGATCAATAGACCTGAAAAACGAAATGCCTTTCGCCCCCGAACAGTGGCCGAAATGTACGAGGCCTTTCTCGATGCGCGTGAGGACGCCTCAATCGGTGTCGTACTCCTTACAGGAGCAGGTCCTCATACGGACGGGAAGTACGCCTTTTGCTCTGGCGGAGACCAAAGCGTACGTGGAAAGGCCGGGTATTTGGACGACAAAGGCGTGCCCCGCCTGAATGTGCTCGACTTACAAAGACTGATACGATCCATGCCCAAGGTGGTCGTCGCGCTGGTGGCCGGCTACGCAATCGGGGGTGGTCACGTTTTGCACGTAGTCTGTGACCTTACGATCGCTGCCGACAATGCCGTATTCGGGCAGACCGGCCCGAAGGTGGGCAGCTTCGACGGTGGTTTCGGGTCCGGTTATCTGGCCCGCATCGTGGGACAGAAGAAAGCTCGTGAGATTTGGTATCTTTGCCGGCAATATGATGCTTCGGAAGCTCTCGACATGGGATTGGTGAACAAAGTCGTGCCTATAGACGAGCTTGAAACCGAAGGCGTTGTTTGGGCAAATGAGATCTTGTCCAAAAGTCCACTGGCCATTCGGTGCCTGAAGTCGGCTTTCAACGCTGATTGCGACGGACAGGCAGGCATACAGGAACTGGCGGGCAATGCAACCATGCTATATTACCTCACCGAGGAAGGGGCGGAAGGGAAGCAAGCATTTCTCGATAAACGTGAACCGAACTTCCGCAAGTACCCTTGGCTACCGTGATCAGAAAGTTCCGACCTGAGACAGGGTTAGAAAAGCAAGTCGAAAACCTTCTTGGTGTAGAGACGTGATTGTATCAGAGAATGTTCGGTAAAAGAATGCAAAAGCCTGTTCTTGGCTAGGCCAATTGATTCCATTGCCATATCAGTGTCCCTTATACAACTGACCGCATTGAACCCCAAAATGGTTTTCTGCGCCAGATGTTCCCTGTTTAAAGTAAGGCTAGAGAAATCGGTGGCAACCTTACCCCATCAGGTAGCGGAGGTTGTCTTGCTCCCGCATCGTCATTTCCAATGCATCGGCCGCGGAGACGGAATCGGTCAAACTCAGTCTGGAAAGACTATTGAAGCCTTTGGTTTGCATTTGGTATTGCAATCCTTCGCTGGTGGTAAACGTTTCAGGTCCCAAGACTGGTTTTCTTACCAAGTCCATAGAAAGTTTCCAAAGAGCCATGCGGGACACGATGGCATCGACCGTCTGGAAAGAATTCATCTGATACTGTGTGAGTGCGATGGCATTGTTCAAATTATCTCTGGCAACTCGTTCCGTATTCGTCCGGGAAGCAAGGCCAGCTGAGAAACTTATATTCCCACCGTCGCCATTGTTTGGGTTCACTCCGGACGACAAACGACGAACGGACTCCAGACTTTTGTGCTCGCGAATACTTTGATGGACTTGGCTTCGACTCGAAGAAACTGTGGATATTATGCTCAAGTCATGAAGGGATAAGTGTCGTTTAAAACAAAATGAGAAAAAGGGACAACAAGTTCAAAGGATCAGGTCGAGTACTCGTTCAGTGGAAAGTCTGGAGTGAAGCATTGCCCGTGATGTCGCCGACTCGAGAATTTGATTCTTGGCCATATGGGTGACTTCCCTGGCAAAGTCGACTCCTGTAGTATTCTCCAAAGCAATTTTCTCGTGGTAAGTCTTGCCATTAAGGACATCCAGACGGGCTTCGAATGCAGCAATCTCTCCTGCCATGACTCCCATCTGATGACGAATGTTTCCGAGTTCCTCACTCAAACTGTCGAGAGAAGATGCAGCCAGTCTTGCACTCGTTACGGAAAGATGACTGAGATCAGAAAAACCAATCGCATTTAGCTCCAAAGTGCCTCCTTTCGAGTCAACCAGAACAGACTGATCGGTGAGATTGCTTTTCTCAATCTCGGCATAGTATTCCCATACTGTGGAACTTCCGGCCTGGCGAGTATAAGGAAAACCGCCCGGAACGTTCTCGGCTTCATTTACAACGAATTTTATTTCAGTGTCACCGTATGGAGATCCAAAGGTTTTGGGGTAGTCGTCGTTAGTTTTAAATTTGCCGTAATCAAAGTTGTTGATTGTGTACCAATTCAGTTCGCCTTGAGTTGTTTTGGCGGGCAATTCAGTCCCGACATCTTTGTCGTGCAAGGAAACGCCAGTGTTGCTTGCGTTAACCGTGGAGTTCTGAGTGGTGCTACCAAACTCAATCATGAAGTTGTCGAAACCACCAAACTCTCCGCCCCCGGGGAGTAAATGAGTTGTGCGATATTCTCCTGAATCAAAAATCATGTTTGATCCGTGATAGACCTTCATGCGGTCCGTTTGCCAAGTTGGGTTCCACCAAAGATGAATCTTGCCGCGCTTGGCCCCAATATCCACGGTCTGCTCTTGAGTCTCCCAACCACCATCCGAAACTCCTAGAACGGGAAACCGCCCTTCATATCGTGCCGCCAAAGGATCGAACAGCTTGGTGCCGAATTGCTTTTCTGACGAAATACTGGAAAGACTTTGCTTAAGAGCGCCGAACTCAATGTTCAGGTTTTGTCGATCGTTTTCACTGAGGATTGGGTCCGTAGAATGATAAGCTAGTTCCTCCATCCGTGAAAGAATCCTAGCGACAGTCTTCAGTCCATCGGACTGAGTTTGTACGAAGGACAAAGCATGCTGGATATTGCCTTTGGCAGCCTCCTCGGTTTTCAAGCGAGCTTGCATCCCCGAAGAGAAGCTAAGACCTCCTAGGTCTGAAACCTGTCCATTAGTTCCTTCGAACTTGTTGCCGGAGGAAAGTATCCTGGACGAATGCAACAACTCTCGTTGGCGAATTCGCGAACGAGCGACATGCATTGATGTATCGGCAGTGGAGCCGATGACCATAATGAAACCTGATAGAGTTGAGTTACCGTGGGCACTATCCTTAGTGAACCGGCAACAGTAAAACTCATCACATCCTTGCGATTAATTAATGTATCGCGTATGAGAAGTTGAATGTCAAGTGATCAAATGAATTTTATTTTCCGCGAACAAGCCGTAACAATTTTCGTAGTTCCTCTTGCAATTCCTTGTTGTACTTGCCGGCCTGTGCGGCGTCTTCTTGGAGAAAAGGAATGCGTGAAACGGCTGAAATCCCGCTGACCCCGGAACCTAAACCTGCAGCCATACGGATAAGCTTGGTCGCCAAGTCTTTGGCGTCAGGGTGTCTCGGATTAGTTTTTATGATATTTTTCCAGCGTTCGATTGCCACAATGTCTTTCTTTACCTTTTCGAGTATGGCGTTGGCTTTCTTGAATGAACTCAGCGACACGGCGCGCCACTCCACCCCGTCGAGGCGGACAGCAACTCGTCTAACGTTTGCAAAGCGAGTACCTTGAGCCCACCATTCCTTGTGGGACCGGGAAATGTATGTGGCGACCCCCATAACCTGGCCCCCTCTGGTAAGAATGGGACCACCGCTGTTCCCCGGGATAAAAGGGCAAGTCACCTCGATCTCCTTGGGTCCTGTTCCCACCATACGACCGGGAAGAGGAGTCAGTACGTTCAATCCACCACTATTGCCAAGAGCGTAGCATGGTTCGCCAAGCTTCAACTCGGGAGCCTTCACGAGTCCTCCGACTGCTTCCGACACTGGAAAACGAACGAGGTCGCGGCCATCGATCGCCATTTCCATCTGATCGCCGACCGCAATGGACTTGCCATCGATTTGTACGGCCTCGATGCGACCGGAACCACGAACCACGTGAGCGTTAGTCACAAGGTGAACGACGCCAAGATGTTGCAGTAGGAATCCCGTACCTTGGGCACCACTGTCTCCGCGAATAAGCGCCACCGCCTTCAAGGGCGACAATTTGGGGTGAATGGGCTGTAACGCTTTGGCTACATATTGCCGGTCGCCTTGGCTGAGGCGAACCATCGGCAAGCGAAAACTTTGACCGTCTCCACGAACAATGAGCACTTCGCCACCAAAGGCATCCAACATTCTAGCCTCGATTTGCCTGCCATCCGAACTGGTCCAGATACGCGAGGCAACCGCGCAGAGGGAAGCCGTACAAAAGAAAACTACAGATAGAGCAAGGACGGTGATGCTTCGCATGCATGAAAGCCAATGTTGCGAACGTTTCCGAGGCAAACTAAATTAATCGTTGTGTGGGAATCAAGGCAATGGGTTTAGTATTGCCCCCACGGTGCTGTGGGAATTGATTGATATGTGATTTTGAATTATTTTAGAAGAAGACTGCAAGCGGTATGCAAATCTATCTACATTTGAACGGCGAACAAACGGGACCTCTCACCTTGCCGAGAGTAAGCTCAAAACTGGTTTCAGGGGAAGTGCCGCCAGACACTCTGGCATGGCGAGAAGGTCTCGACAATTGGTACCCGCTCTCTCATGAGACTTGGGCTGAGGTCGGCATAGTCGTAAGCGTAGCTCCCACTCCCGCCCCGCAACCGGTAGCCGTCGAAACGGAAACGGTTGCACCTGCCGAAGAAGATCATTCCCCGGCTGGCGTAGGTGAACACGAACCCCTCGAGGCCAGCCCGGAAGGACAGGCGGAGGTCGAAGCCGTTCCCGAAGAAGTAGGAAAAGCTTTTTCGGAGTATGCGGAGGAAGATTTCAAGCCTCCATCCTTTGAGGAAATGGATCAAGAGATGTCGAGCCTTCGGACAGATAGGGAATCGTTTCCCGGCCTTATAGGCGAACGGGCATTCGATTCAGGTATCGAAGACGAGGAAATCGAAGACGCCAAAGCCGAGGTGGCGAAAGCTCGCCAATCAGGCGACCAAACAGCTATTCAACAAGCGCACAGGCAGCTAGGGCAAGTAGTGCTTTCTACGGGCATTCACGACGATTCCCTTGTAGAGTTGCGGGAACGGGAACAAGAACTCGCCGACCGAATGCTCAACCTTCAGATGCAAGCCCGTCGAATGGGAGGTGGGGCAAGGGTAAAGAAAAACAAGCCTTGGATGAAGTGGGTTGTTGTCTTTTTGGCCTTTGCCCTAATTGGCGGAACCATTG
>JABHOU010000658.1 GCA_018695085.1 Opitutia bacterium
ACATATTGAAAGGATTCCACATAATGAAAAAAATACTTGCTATCGCTTCTGCTCTCGCAATTTGCGTCGCCTTTTCTTTTGCAGCTAAAAAAGCACCTGGTCCGGTTAACGACAAGTGCCCAATTTCCGGTAAGGCTATTAATGCCGACCAAACGGTTGATGTGGGAGTATGTTGCGGAAACTGTGCGAAAAAGGTTACCAAAGATCCTAAGCTTGCTTTGAAGGCCAAAGGTGATTTCAGCAAATGTCCAATTTCTGGCAAAGCAGCAAAAAAGACAGTCAAAATCGGCTTCTGCTGTGGCAATTGCAAGAAAAAGGCATCTTCTTCCTGAAGAGTCTGTACTAATTTTTAATTTCACAATTTGAGATTTATCTCTTAAGGAGAGGCTCCCTATTTTGGGGAGCCTCTTTTTTGTGCCCTGAATATTACCTACTTCAGAATAATTCAAATATGCCAAAGCGCACAGATATCGAGACCATCCTGATCATTGGCTCAGGCCCAATAATCATTGGTCAAGCCTGTGAGTTCGACTACAGTGGAGCCCAAGCCTGTAAAGCCCTTCGAGAAGAAGGCTACAGGGTGGCGTTAGTCAACAGCAACCCGGCTACGATAATGACGGATCCTGAGTTTGCCGACGCCACTTACGTCGAACCACTCACTGTCGAGTCCGTACGGAAAATCATAGAAAAAGAAAAACCCGATGCTCTTTTACCCACTCTCGGAGGTCAGACGGGGTTAAATCTTTCGCTCGAACTGTTCGAGGCGGGAATCCTTGACGAACATGGAGTGGAGATGATTGGGGCCAAACCGGAGGCGATTAAAAAGGGTGAAGATCGCGAGCTTTTCAAGCAAGCCATGATCAAAATCGGTCTCGACGTGGCAAAATCCATAGCCGTCAACACACTAGAGGAAGCGCAAGCTGGCTTTCAAGAAGTGGGAGACTTCCCTTTCATTATCAGACCTGCGTTCACTTTGGGTGGCACGGGTGGCGGAATTGCCTACAACCGAGAAGAATTTGATGAAATGGTCGTCAAGGGTCTGGATGCTTCTCCGGTTAATCAAATTTTGATCGAAGAGTGTTTACTTGGCTGGAAGGAGTATGAAATGGAGGTCATGCGCGACTTCAAGGATCAGTGCGTCGTTATCTGCTCCATCGAAAACTTCGATCCTATGGGAGTGCATACCGGCGATTCCATTACGGTCGCTCCGGCGATGACCTTGTCGGACAAGGAATACCAGCTCATGCGAGACGCCTCTTTCGCTTGCATTCGAGAAATCGGAGTGGAAACCGGAGGTAGCAACATTCAGTTCTCCAATTGTCCGAAGACTGGCAGAATGGTGGTGATCGAAATGAATCCGAGAGTCTCTAGAAGTTCGGCCCTAGCTTCGAAAGCAACTGGTTTCCCAATCGCCAAAATCGCCGCCAAACTAGCCGTAGGATATTCATTGGACGAACTTCGCAACGACGTCACCCAAGAAACGCCGGCCAGCTTCGAACCGTCCATCGACTACGTTGTAACTAAAGTTCCTCGTTTTACCTTTGAAAAGTTTCCAGAGGCCGACTCAACCTTGACTTCCACTATGAAATCAGTGGGTGAGGCGATGTCAATAGGTCGTACCTTCAAAGAGTCTTTCCAGAAGGCAATGCGATCCTTGGAGATTGGCCTAAAGGGTTTCGAGGCAGGGCATCTTGCGCCTTTCGAGCTTGATCAATCCGCTCTGAGATCGGGACTTTCCAGACCATCTGCCGAGCGAACGCTTTATTTACACAAGGCATTTTCTGCAGGCATGAGCGTTGAGGAGGTTTTCGCCGCTTCGAGCATCGATCCATGGTTCGTGAAGCAATTGCAACTGATTCACACCTTGGAAACGGAACTGAGAGAGAACTCTCTCGCAGAAATCGACGCCAAGGTGCTCCGCCGAGCCAAGGAATATGGTTTCTCCGACCGTCAATTAGCCGACTGCTGGGGGGTCTCCTCGTCGGTGGTTAGAGAACGACGCATAAAGGACGGCATTGAAACCACCTTTCGCCTAGTCGATACCTGCGCAGCAGAATTTGAGGCGTTCACTCCCTACTTTTACTCTTCCTACGGTTCCGAAAACGAGCTCGTACGTTCCAATAAAAAGAAAGTTATGATCTTGGGAGGCGGTCCCAACCGAATTGGCCAAGGTATCGAATTCGACTACTGCTGCGTACACGCATCCTTTGCGCTTCGCGAGGCAGGCATCGAAACCGTGATGGTCAATTCCAACCCCGAAACCGTATCCACGGATTACGACGTATCCGATCGCCTTTATTTTGAGCCGTTGACCCTCGAGGACGTTCTCGAAATTTATCGGCAGGAGCAGTGCGACGGAGCGATTGTCCAGTACGGTGGTCAGACCCCTCTTAACTTAGCCGAAGGATTGAAGGCCAACGGAGTCGAGGTCATCGGGACTTCGCCCGAAAGCATTGATCTAGCGGAAGATCGTGAGAAATTTAAACGAATTTTGGAAGAAATTGGTCTTCGACAACCCGTTAATGAAACGGCTCTTGAGGCAGATGCCGCAAGAGCTGCCGCAGACCGAATTGGCTATCCTGTCCTCCTTCGTCCATCTTTTGTGCTCGGCGGGCGAGGCATGTTCATCGTTTACGACGAAAAGGAACTAGACAACGTCTTGGCGGAGGCTTTTGCCGTGGCCCCAGGCAAACCGGTCCTTTTAGATAAATTCCTCGAAGATGCAATCGAGCTCGATGTAGATTGCATCTCCGATGGCGAAACTCACGTCGTCGGTGGAATGTTGCAACACATTGAGTTTGCAGGCGTTCACAGTGGGGATGCAGCCATGGTTTTACCACCACACGACCTTTCCGAGGGAATCATTGAAACCGTTCGGCAAGCTACTTATTCCTTGGCCAGCGCCTTATCCGTTGTGGGTCTGATGAACGTACAGTTCGCGATCAAGGATGGTGAACTTTATGTCTTGGAAGTGAACCCTCGAGCCTCTCGAACGGTTCCTTTCGTGAGTAAGGCGATTGGCGTTCCATTGGCTAAACTCGGGGCCCGCATTATGGCGGGCTCAACCTTACGAGAGCTCGGTTTCACTGAAGAAATAATACCAAAACATTGGGCGATAAAGGAGTCGGTCTTCCCCTTCAATCGCTTCCCTGAATCTCCAATCGTATTGACGCCAGAAATGAGGAGTACAGGTGAAGTAATGGGACAGGACGAGGATTTCGGCCTAGCCTTCGCCAAGACGCAAATGGCTGCCAAACCATCTCTGCCACTTGAGGGGAACGCCTTCATCAGTGTTAAGGATGCCGACAAAGAACAAGCTCTAGCAATCGCAAAGGGACTGTCGGATCTTGGCTTTAACATTTATTCAACAGAAGGAACCGCGGCGTTCTTTCGTGAAAACGGCCTTGTCGCGGAACACATTCTTCGAATTAGCGAAGGGCGCCCGAATGTTGCCGATTTCATTAAGAACGGAAAGATTCAACTCGTGATCAACACACCGCTTGGACTGATTCCTCGACGCGACGAAAACGGAATTCGAAGCGAAGCGGTCCTCTATGGTGTTCCCGTGATGACGACGTTAGGTTCCGCTTTTGCCGCACTACAAGGTATTCGATCACTGAAGGAAAAAGATTTTGGGGTGAAGTCACTTCAGGAATACTCACAAGCTCTCAGCAGTTAGTTTATTTCATGGTCTCCATTGTAGCGCTTTTGCACGGTCCAGATCGTCCTGGAATAGTGGCGAAGGTTGCCGGGTGGATACATAACAAGGGTGGCAATGTTCTACATGCGGATCAACATCTAGATCGTGAGGAGGATGTGTTTTTTCAACGTATCGAGTGGCATCCTGGAGAAGATGTAAACCTTGACTCAGAATCTGAGCTCTTTGTCAAAATGGCCGAGGAAGAGCTAGGAATGAAGGTTCGGACTGCTCTTTCGAACGAACGCCCTCCTGTCGTCCTTTTCGTTTCGAAGGCCGACCATTGTTTCCACGACCTGATTCTTCGTTGGAAAGCCAAGGAACTTCGTGGCGAAATCGTCGGCGTAGTGTCCAATCATCCCGACCTTGAACAGCCTACGCAAGAGTACGGGTTGCCGTTCCTTCATATACCCTGCACGCGTGAGAACAAAGTCGAGGCGGAAGTCGCTCAACTCGATTTCATACGCAATCAAGGGGCGGGACTGTTGGTGCTTGCTCGTTACATGCAAGTCCTCAGTGAGAATTTCTTGAATCAAGTTGATTGTCCGGTCATTAATATCCACCACTCCTTTCTTCCATCTTTTGCAGGAGCAAAACCTTATCACCAAGCTTATCGTCGAGGCGTCAAAATTATCGGAGCTACCGCACATTTCGTAACTCCGGAGCTAGATGAAGGACCAATCATTTGCCAGGACGTTAATCGAGTGAGTCATCGCAACGGAGTGCGGGACCTCATAGCCAAAGGGCGTGATCTTGAAAAAATTGTCTTGGCTACCGCCGTACGCCGACAGCTTGAGAACCGAATCCTCGTCTACAAAAACAAGACCGTGGTCTTCGATTGATTTATGAGATTATCAATATTTGATCTGCTTCACATATAGATTTCCGTTCTTTCCAAGGATACATCCTGTAAACCCGCCGTTGACTTCCCGAGCCTTTTAAAGAAAATGCTCCATCTTTTAGTTTTATCCCATGGACAAAGATAACGAAAACAAACCCCTTGAGGAAAACCAGTCACCCAAAGAGACGGATGGCGACGAAACCACCGCAGAAAACATAGCGGAACGAGCCTACGATGAAAGCGAGGCCTGGAATAAGAGCAAAAACCCTCTCTTTCTGATTCTTGGAGTCATTGTAGTCGCCGTTGCGGTTTCGTACTTTTACGAAGATTCCGCTATTGATGACGCAAGTGAACAAAGTTCTCAATTCCTTGCTGCCGATATCGATGCCGCCCAAGCGGAGGAACGCTTTAAAAACTTCTCCGATGAATTTGACGACAAGCTCGGAGGCGTTGCCCGTTACAGATCCGCCGTCCTGAGCTACAAGGACGGACGTTTCAGTGAAGCTGCAGCTTCCTTTGCCAAAGCGGTCAATGAACTCGGCGAACTCCCCCCTCGTGGGCGTGCATTGCTCGGACAGGGACTGTCCTTGATTAAGTCGGAAAAGATCGCAGAGGGTAAGGGTGTGCTCGAGAAGCTTGCCACTGATTCGCTAGCTCTTCCTGCCGATCGGTCTGAAGCCACTTATCTCTTGGCCACCTTGGCGTTGAGTGAAGGTGACGACGAGACTTTTGAGAAGCACAAACTCTCCTTGGGGTCGGGCGAAAGCAATTCCACTCTCCTCAAACTTCTGACTCGTTATCAAAAAACCAAGGCCATCGTGGCTAACGCCCAATCTCTATCCAAGCGTAATACTGAACGTGGAGACAAGTACTTAAAGGATAACAAAGACCGAGAAGGAGTCGCTACTCTCGATAGCGGTTTGCAGTACGAGGTCTTGGTTGATGGGAATGGTTCAATTCCAACTCGAAATGATGAAGTGAAGGTTCACTACCATGGAACCCTTGTTGATGGCGAGGTATTCGATTCCTCCGTTGAGCGTGGAGAACCCTCCACTTTCGGGGTGACCGGCGTAATCAAGGGCTGGACCGAAGCTCTTTTGCTAATGAAAGTTGGTTCCAAATGGAAACTTACCATTCCCTCCGATCTTGCCTATGGAGAATCAGGTTCGGGTGCTATAGGGATCAACGAGGTTCTCGTATTCGAAGTCGAACTTCTCGGCATCACTCCCAAGGAATTGCCCAAACCGGATGAAGCGATCAGCGATGCCAACGTATCCGGCGTTCTTGACCTAAATACCACTTCTGCGGGCGAGGCCAATGCCAGTGCCCCAATCGTTATCGAAGCCAACGGTTCGAAAAACTAGCCTTCCATCATTTTGAGGAACGCGAGTTCGTCCAAAACGGTCACCTTCAGTTTCTCGGCCTTGACCAATTTGGATCCTGCTCCGGGGCCGGCCACGACGTAACTGGTCTTTTTGCTGACGCTTGAAGAGACACGTCCACCAAGAGCCTCGATTTTCACACCAGCTTCTTCTCTTGTTAGCATGTCCAACGTTCCCGTCAGAACAAAGGTTTGGCCTGACAACCGGGCATCCGCACCAAAGCTGGTGAGGATGCACTCCAAGTTCAGTCCCTGTTCTTGAAGTCGCGGAATTCGATTACTGTTGGAATCCTTTGCAAAATAAGTC
>JABHOU010000269.1 GCA_018695085.1 Opitutia bacterium
CTCGCTAAGATTTCACCTAATGTTCTTATTCCGTTCACTCTCGTATTTTGTATTATCGGGTCCTTTGCCCTCAATAACCGCTGGTTCGACGTATGGACCATGCTTGCTTTCGGAGTGATAGGATTTTTAATGGAAAAAGCTCGCTTGCCTCTCGCCGCATTCGTTATCGGTTTTGTTCTCGCCCCCTTGGCCGAAAAGAATCTTTGTTCGGGTTTGGGTGCATCCGGAGGAAGTTATCTCGAACTTTTTACTCAGCCAATTTCCTTGGTGTTCTTGTTGTTGGCCGTAACCCTTGTCTTACTTCCCTTACGAGCTGGCAAAGTACGGGATTCCTCCTCTACGTTGCCATAAATGCTTATCATTATTCTCTAACTAGCCTTCAATCCTTTTTGAGTATTTAAAAACTTATCGTGAGTGACAAACGACCCAACATCCTCTGGTACTGTACGGATCAACAACGTTTCGATACTATTGGCGCACTAGGAAACCCTTATGTGCGTACCCCAAGCCTAGACGGTTTAGTCGAAGGTGGAGTGGCTTTCACGCACACTTATTGCCAGAGTCCAATTTGTACTCCTAGTCGCTCCAGTTTCATGACGGGCATGTATCCTTCTCGTCTTCACAATACCCGAAACGGGAATGAAAGTTTCCCGCCGTATCCACCCGTCGTTTCCAAGATTATTGCCGACAGTGGTTATGATTGCGGGTTGGTAGGAAAGTTTCACTTGCAAAGCTCAGGAAGACGTACGGAACCTCGGATAGATGATGGGTTTTCCTTTTGGAAATTCAGTCATGCTCCACGTGACGATTGGAAGGAGGGGCATGACTATGTGGATTGGGTCAAGTCCAAGGGTGGTGACCTTAATTCCCTACGCGATCAAGAGGAGCGAGTTCCCACCGAGTTGCACCAAACTACTTGGACCACTGATATGGCTTTGGAATTCTTGTCTCAAAAAAGAAACGGGCCCTGGATGCTAAACCTTAACCCCTACGACCCGCATCCGCCTTTTGTTCCGCCTAAAAGCTATGCCGACCTATTCGACCCCGGTTCCATGCCTGGCCCTCACTTTCGCCCGAGCGACTTGAAAACTCAGGAGAAACTGTCCCTGTGTGATTTTCAGGATGAAGTCAGAACGCCGGAGGAGCACGATGCCAAGCGTAATCAAGCTCTTTATTATGCTATGATCGCACAGATTGATGATCAGTTCGGTCGGATTCTAACTTTCTTAAGAAATTCAGGGGAAATTGATAACACCGTGGTTATCTTCACCAGTGACCATGGCGAAAGTCTCGGTGACCATGGATTAATGTTCAAGGGTTGTCGTTTTTATGAGGGGTTGGTTCGAGTTCCGCTAATTTTTTCATGTCCCAAACGTTTTCAGGTTAATCACCAAAGCTCCGCCTTAGTCGAGTTGCTCGATCTCACGGCTACCTTGCTGGATCTTGCAGAGTTGGACCAACCCGATTATTTACAGGGTGCAAGCCTTTTGCCAATTCTCACTGGTGAGTCGAATTCTAATCATCACCGAGATTTTGTTCGCAGTGAATACTTTGATGCTCTCGATCCCCATTTTACAGGTGGGGAGGGCACTTTTGCCACTATGTTTCGAGACGCACGTTACAAGCTATGCGTCTACCATGGGAAGGACATCGGTGAGCTGTACGATCTGGAGAATGATCCGTGGGAACACAATAATTTGTGGGATGTGCCGGCAGAAACTGAAACCAAGAACCAATTGTTAGCCCGTAGCTTTGATGCCCATGTTCTTCTGACGACAGACATGGGTTCTCGCCGTATTGCTCCAATGTAAGCAATCTGGTCTAGACACCAGAAAGAACTTTCCGCAATCCAGCGGGAAGTTCTAGCTGATTGTTTTGCCGAATTAAATCGGCAAAGATCGAAGGCTAAGAATTACCAACTGTCGTTACGATCGCGACGGGGTCGCTCTTCGCGAGGTCGAGCTTCATTAACCTTTAGTGCGCGTCCACCCATATCAGTGCCGTTAAGGGCATCGATGGCGGCATTTGCTTGATCGGCATCATTCATTGTGACAAATCCGAATCCTTTGGATCGGCCTGAGTCACGGTCTACTATGATGGTAGCTTTCTCAACATCTCCGTGTGCAGCGAATGCATCGGATATTTCTTGTTCAGAGGCTGACCATGCGAGGTTTCCTACGTATATTTCCATTTTATTCTGTTCTGGGGTTTACCAACTGTCGTTACGATCACGACGTGGTCGCTCTTCGCGAGGACGAGCTTCATTCACCTTCAGCGCACGTCCGCCTAATTCAGTGCCGTTAAGGGCATCGATAGCGGCATTTGCTTGATCGGCGTCATTCATTGTGACAAATCCGAATCCTTTGGATCGGCCTGAGTCACGGTCTACTATGATGGTTGCTTTCTCAACATCTCCGTGTGCAGCGAATGCATCGGATATTTCTTGTTCAGAGGCTGACCATGCGAGGTTTCCTACGTATATTTCCATTTTATTCTGTCTTGTCTCGTGTTTCTAGAAAACGCTCATCTTGCAACAAACTGCAATTACAGGGATACCTTTGGGGTTACCTAAGTGTTCGAGGTTTGCTTTAGGATAGAGCGATAAAAAAACTAAAATGCAGTTTTTTCTGAAAAATGCAAATGCGAAAAGCTTATAATCTAAGCCCTTGAAATTTAGGGGTAAGATGCAACGGCTTGCTATGCATCGTTTTTTCTTTGTTTTTGCTCTAAGGGCTAAAGGTTCCATTTTCGCTTACTTCTGCTTTACCTAAAGGAATGTTTTCTTCTTATTTGAATATATCCGTCTTTTTTAAGCTAATGATTAAATTCACTTCCCTCTTTTCTGCTGCGTTATTCTTTTCTGCATTAACATTTGCAGCCAAGCCCAACGTCCTGTTCATCATGTCCGACGACCATCCCTCTCAAGCCATAGGAGCTTATGGAAGTCGTTTGGCAAAGCTGAACCCTACGCCCACTATTGATCGCTTGGCCAAGGAGGGAATGCTCTTCGAAAATGCTTTTTGCTCCAATGCTATTTGCGCACCAAGTCGGGCTACAATCATAACCGGACAGTATGCTCATACCTGTGGGTCTCACGACCTAAGTGGACGCATCGAGGGACAGCGACAGTACCTCGCCAAGGAAATGAAGAAGGCGGGATACCACACCGCCATGGTCGGCAAATGGCACCTCAAGATGGAGCCCGCCGCCTTCGACTTCTACAGTGTGTTGCCGGGGCAGGGGAAGTATCACGATCCCGAGTTTCGTATCCGAGGAGAGAAACCATGGCCCAAGAATTTGATCAAGTTCGCCGGCATGCACTCGTCCGATGCCGTGACCGACCAAACCTTGAAGTGGCTCAAGGAGGGCTGGGATGATGGCAAACCTTTCTTTCTCATGCACCACTACAAGGCACCGCACGACTACTTCGAGCACGCCCACAGGTACAATGACTACTTGGCCGACATCGATATCCCGCAACCTGACAGCCTGACGAACTCTCATCCCAAGGGATTCGGGTCCATTGCCACTCGTGGACACAAGGACGAACTAGTGCCCCATGTCGGAACTTCCATCGGTAAGCGCAATCCTCGTCGTTCCTATGCCCATGACTTGCCTAGTCGCTTTCCCCAAGATTATCCTGCCGATTACGATCCCGAGAAACTGGCCGACGCCGAAGTTCAGCGTATGGCTTACAACGTATACCTTCGCAAGTACCTGCGTTGCGTGAAAGGGGTCGACGACAACCTCAAGCGACTTTTCGCATACTTGGAGAGAAAGGGTCTGATGGACAATACCGTGATTTTCTACACAGGGGATCAAGGCTTCATGCTCGGCGAACACGACTACCAAGACAAGCGATGGATGTACGACGAGGCCATGCGGATGCCTCTCCTCGTGCGCTACCCCAAGACGATAAAAGCAGGCAGTCGAACCGACGCAATCGTGGGCAATGTCGACTTCGCTCCCACCATGCTCGCTTTTGCCGGGGTCAAGACCCCCGGTTACATGCAGGGCAACAGTTTCAAGACGATTTGCGAAACTGGAAAGGAGCCTCGTGGTTGGCAACAGGAAGCGTACTACCGCTACTGGATGCACATGGC
>JABHOU010000390.1 GCA_018695085.1 Opitutia bacterium
CTTCGAGACTTTACCCGAAAAGGCAAGAGGACCGACCTCGGGAGCGGATTTTTTGGTCGTTGGCTTTTTCTTAGGGTTGCCTTTCTTGACCTTTTCCTTCGAGGCGGGCTTTTCTACCTTTTCCTTCGCCGCAAAAGATAGGACAGGAGCTGAGAGCAGACCAAGTGCAAGTAGGAATATAATTAGAGATTTCATAATGATCTTTCTGTTTTTGGGATTGTTGTTGAGGATTTTACTCCAAGAAACTTAACAGACGTCGCATAAAGTAGGTTCCGGCAACTATTTTGCTTTATAGTGCTATTTTAGTAGCTGGAATTATGGCCTTTTATTAGGGATTTGTCACTTTGCTGATTGTATTAGTTACTTTTAAAATAAAACCTACGACATCCATACCTAACTTTCGGATCTTTATCATACCCTATGTCTAAGGCTACTATGTCATCCAAAACATTTTGCCTCCGCTATTTGCATACGGATTTTGATGCACTAAGTTGCGAGGAGAAGTTACTTTTTCCCTTCGACCGAATCAGAGGAGGTTGTTTTGGAACCAATTACAGCGTCTAGACGCTTTTTTAAGTCTTCCAAATCTTGGTGTAACTTTTGGTTGTTCTTTTTCAGGTCAGTCACTTCCTTTCGAAGTGTTTTTAAGTCATCGGACGGTTTGCCCCCCGAGCGTAAAGCCTCGATCGCCTTTTCGGCGGCAGTCCTTTCAGGCGTGTCTTTGCGGCTAACCGACAATTTGTTAAGAACTGCGATAGCCCGAGGATCATTCAATTGTCCAAGCGCATCGATGGCGGCGATACGCACACGGCGATTAAGCCTGCCCACCCGATCAAAGAGGAATTGCCTCACGCTCGACTTGTCTTCCTCGTTACGGGCAAGGTGACCGAGCGTACGCAACCCAAAGGCAAATCCATTGGTCGTAAATTTCTTCTCATCCTTCTCAAGCGCCGACTGGAGGCTCGAAAGATAGGCCGGGTCATCCTGCTTGCGAATAGCGGAAACCGCAGCAAAGCCCAATTGATGTCGAAAAGATTTTGAGGCTAATGCCTGAGTTATCAGTTTTCCGTTCTCGGCATCATCGTACCCGGCCAAGCCGTTGATGGCCGCGGAACGGACGGACGGATTTTTCTCTCCCGACAAGACCCTTTTGAGGAAGGCCAATGCCTCGGGCTTATAGAAACTGCCGACGTCTCCAATCACTTGCCGTCGCACGCGGGCGTCATCTTGCTCCTCAGCCTTGACCAATGTCTCGAATGCAGGATTGGTGGCGATTCCCCGAAGAGCCTTCGATGCAGCGATCCGCACTCCGTAAAAAGGGTCCTCGTTCAATGCCGTTTTTAATTTTCCAACGGTACCGGCGTCGTTTTTCTTGGCAAGTTGCTCAACCGCGAGAAGACGACCAACGACGTCTTCGAGATTCAATAGCTGGGCATGCAGCATTGACGCGGCAGGAGCAAAAGTAATCTTTGCAAGCAGCGTAAGGTCGGGGTCCATGCGAACGATCTCAGGAACTGTGGGAAGGGCAAAATAATAATCTTCACTCACCTTGGAAATTTCAACGGATCTCAATACGGTTTTCTTGCCGACCTTAAATGACACGGGCAACTTCAAGTGAAAGAGCATTACCTTGTCGTCCACCTTTTGTTCCTGCTTCACGCTAAGCTTGGCCAGCTTGGTTTTGGCGTCCCAAGAATAATCCACCTTTAGCTCGGGGTGGTGGGCGTGGTAGACGTACTGGTCGAAGAAACGATCGTAAGACTTTCCGGAAAGCTCCTCTATGACGGCCCTCAAATTGTCGGTTACCACGTTTCCGTGCCGATGACGCTCAAGATATGTTTTTACGACTTGGCGGAAAAGGTCGGTGCCCAAGCTCGATCGGAGCATATGCAACACCCAGCTACCCTTGGTATAGGAAAGTGATCCGTACTTGCGAAACATGTCCGATGGGTGCTCGTACTTTCGGTTCACCATGGCCGTCGTATTGTCCTTTAGGGCAGTGAGTCTATTGAGATCCCGGTACAAGCCGTAAAGCATTTGATCCCTGCCTTGCAGGTGTCCCGCAAAAAGGTGGGTGTAATAGGTAGCGAAACCCTCGTTCAGCCATATGTGACTCCAATCCTTGCAGGTCACTAAATCGCCAAACCACTGGTGAGCCAGTTCATGGGCAACCAGCCCTTGGCTGCTCCGAATATTTTCCGTCTCCTTGCTAAAGAGCGTCGATGTGTTCAGCGTGCTCAAGCTCGTGTTTTCCATGCCGCCCCAGTTGAAGTCCTGCACGCATACTTGGTCGTACTTGGCCCACGGATAAGGCACACCGATTTCCTTCTCGAAATACTCCATGCACTTCTTGGTCTGACGAAAAGAATTCGCCGCATTGGCGAAATCCGAAGGAGGAGTCCAGAAGGACATGCTCAACTCGCCGTGCTTCTCCTGCAACCTCTTAAAATAGCCCGCAACTAGCGAAATGAGATAATTTACGTGTGGCTTCTCCTGCTTCCAGGTAACTGCCTTCAATCCCGTCTCGGGATCGATCTTCTCGGATGTCTTTCGTCCGTTGGACAAGACCGTCATCCCCTTGGGCACGCGACAGGTAATAGTGGAAGTAAGAAACTCGTTGGGTGCGTCGAAGCAGGGGAACCAGTGTCTGGCCTCAATCGTTTCGCCCTGAGTCCATAGATGGGTGTCTTTCGAATCATAACCCAATTCGGGGGTACGAAAGTAAAGCCCCTTAACCGGTTCGGCCTCGTAAGTGACTTTGAGTTTGGACTGACGCCCGGCCGGAATCGGCTTTTCGAAAGTAACGATCAATGCTTCGTCGGTATTTTCCCAGCCCGCTATCTTATCACCCGACGTCACCTTGCGAATCCGTAGATCGACCGCATCCAACCGAAGC
>JABHOU010000619.1 GCA_018695085.1 Opitutia bacterium
GGAGAGTTCTCATCCACTGCATAAAAACCACCCAAGTCCCTTTTGGCCGCCTGCTCGGAATCAAGCCTCACCAAATCCTTTTTCTTGGAATCAGGTCCGTGGCAGACGAAGCACTTGTTCGACAAAACGGGTAATACATCGCGCGCGAAATCGACCTTTGACTCTGCGCAAACGATGCCGGATATCAGCGGAAGGATCAAAAAAGGAAATCTCATGGGACTAGCAAAAAAGTTTTGATGAACGTGGAGCGTAAAGAATCGAGATGGTTATGCAAAAATATCGGTGATGACTTTACCATAGACGTCGGTCAAGCGAAAGTCTCGACCTGCATGCCGATAAGTCAACTGTTCGTGATCGAGACCAAGAAGAGCCATCAGCGTCGCATGAAAGTCGTGAAGGTGAACAGGTTTTTCCTTCGCATAATATCCGTACTCGTCGGTGGCACCGTAACGGAAACCTCCCTTTACACCACCCCCTGCCAACCAAACGGTAAAACCGTGAGGGTTGTGATCTCGCCCATCCATTTTGTGACCCTGCACGGTGGGTGTGCGACCAAACTCACCACCCCAAATCACGAGGGTGTCCTCGAGTAGTCCTCTCGACTTTAAATCCGTTAGTAATCCGGCAATCGGCAAATCAACCTCACTGGCTTTTTCTTGATGCCCATTTCGCAGGTTCCCATGTTGATCCCATTGAACTTTCTTGTCGCTATGCGTAACTTGTACAAAGCGTACGCCACGTTCGGCAAACCTCCGAGCCATGAGGCACTGACGACCGAAGTCCTCGGTAACGGGATTATCAAGTCCGTAAAGGTTTTGAGTTGCCTCGGATTCGCTTGAAACATCCTGTGCCTCGGGCATCGCGTTCTGCATACGGAAAGCAAGTTCGAAGGAATTTATTCGATCATCGAGCTCAGGATGACTGCTGAAGTTCATCCGTTGGCGACCGTTAAGCTCTCGAATGAGATCTATTTGGCGTCGCTGTTGATTAGCGGTCCACTTGGCGTTAGCAATATGCCGAACACGGGCGTCACCGGAAGCTATGCTGGCATTACCGATTGAGCTTCCTTGGTGATGGGCGGGAAGAAAGCCCGAACTCCAATTTTGCACGCCGCCATGAGCTAGAGTCGGGCAGATGGTGATAAAAGAAGGCAGGTTGTCGTTCTCGGTACCCAATCCATAGGAAACCCAAGAACCCATGGACGGGCGGACAAAGTTGTCGCTCCCCGTATGGAGCTTGAGAACGGCTCCGCCATGAGCCGGATTCGTACCATGCAAAGAGTGGATAAAACAAATGTCGTCGACGTGACGAGCAACGTTTGGGAACAACTCGCTGACTTGGTGACCACACGCTCCGTATGGCTTAAACTCCCAAGGCGACCCAAGCAAATTGCCCGTTTTGGCAAAAGTGACCTTGGGCTGGGCAAAGGGAAGAGGCTTGCCGTGGTCGCGGTTCAACAATGGCTTGCGCTCGAAGGTGTCCACTTGCGATGGGCCTCCTTTCATAAAGAGGAAAATAACTCTTTTTGCCCTTTGACGATACAGAGGTTTGCGAGCGGAGACAGAGGATTCTGCCAATGTTGCCTTTCCGAGAATAGACGAAAGCGCAAGACACCCGAACCCGAGAGCCCCATTGCGAAGGCTTTCGCGACGTGACAATAATCGTGAATCCAAATTAGTACTCATTCGAGATAGAGGAATTCATTGGAACAGATGAGCGATTGAGCAAAGGCATGCCATTTGTCCGAAGGTTCCGATTTCGAAGAAAAAGATTCCAAGAAGCGAAGCGACTGGCGAATCTCATCAGGCTCAGCATCCCGATGAAAAGCGGAATTATACAGAAGGTGAAGACGGACCTTTGGGTCGGAACCGAAGCCTTTCTCAGAAAAGCCGAGGGCAGCTTGCCTGACCAATGGACTGTTCATTAAGTAAAGAGCTTGTTGAGGAGTAGTGGTTGGGGTTCTGTCTCCGCACATTGAGTTGGGATTGGGGAAATCGAAAAGTTGAAACAAGTCGAACACATTGTTACGGATGACAGGCAAATATATCGATCGGCGGTTCGTGAGGTAGTTGGTGTTATCCTCGGAAGTGTGGTTGAAAACGAGTTTGCGGTTCTCGTATGACCAAGTGCTCCCACCGAGCGCGAGGTCGAGTTCCCCGCTCAGATGCAGCAGGGAGTCCCTTATCAGCTCGGCCTCCAACCTCCGAACCGGCGCACGGGACAGCAACCTATTTTCCGGATCTTTTTTTAAAGCTATGGAATGAGGTCTAGAAGACATCCGCCAAGTCTCCGAACTCAAGATTAGGCGGTGCAAGGCCTTGATCGACCATCCATCCTCTATAAACCTAGAAGCCAACCAGTCCAACAGCTCCGGATGCGTGGGCTTGCCCCCAAGTAGCCCGAAGTTATCGGTCGTTTCGACAATACCTCTGCCAAAGTGCCAACGCCAAACTCGGTTAACGATGACTCTGGCAGCCAACGGATTTCTTGAAGAAGTCAACCAAGCGGCAAGCTCAAGCCTGCCGCTTCCGTCGATTCCGGACACTGTCGCTTCGGGGATGGAAATCAATGCTGGAAAGCCACGGGGTTGAATTTCGCCCCGAACGTCAGGATCGCCACCTACGAAAACAGGCAATTCAGTGACGTTGCCCTCTTGCACTCCCATCGCAAAATCCAACTTGGGCGAGGATTCATTAAACAGCTTGAGCGTTTTCTCCAAATTCTCCAGTTCCTTGCGAGTTGGCTCAGGATAGTGCGCCTCGGGTTTGTTCGGCAACTTGCTGAATTTGCCGGAAGCCAAAAGCTCTTGATTCGCCCGCTCGCGATAAGCAACGACAACTGCATTCTGGGCTTCAACCAGATCCTGATGCTTTTTCGATAGCTTTTGTTCCTCGGAATTGGCAAGGAGGTTTTCGACCCATTTGGCAGGTCGTTTCAATGACTCCATGGTTCGCGTACTTTTAAAAATTCCTGCCAGCGCATAATACTCCTCAGTGGAAATCGGATCGAACTTATGTTCGTGACAACGAGCGCATCCAAGAGTCAGCCCGAGAAAAGCTCGGCCAAGAACATCGATTTGTTCATCGATCATGTCCATTTCCAGCTTAACCAGATCGGGTTCAGCCAATAACTTCGGGCCGACGGCAAGAAACCCCGTGGCCACAAGATTGTTTCGCCGCACCGAAAAATTTCCTTCGGTTGGTAAAAGGTCACCGGCTACCTGCTCGGTAATGAAGCGATCAAAAGGCTTGTCCTCGTTAAAGGACCTGACCACGTAATCACGATATCGCCAAGCATTGGCATGAGCGGCATTTTCGTCCAACCCATTGGAATCAGCGTACCTCACGACATCCAGCCAATGACGCCCCCACCGTTCTCCGTAATGAGGAGACGCCAACAATGCCTCGATCTGTTCGAGGAAACTATCCTGAGGGTCGAGCATGGAGGGTGGCAAACCCACGAGGGCAAAAGAAAGTCTGCGTTCGAGAATGCCCTTGATTGCCCTATCGGGA
>JABHOU010000235.1 GCA_018695085.1 Opitutia bacterium
CAGGCTTGGTTCCGTTCCTTTTAATCTGGCCACGCTTTCGGCTAATTTCTTGCCTTTAGTCGCTCGATTTGCTGCAAGGTGGTTGTCTTTCACCAGTATGCGGTCGTTTAAGCCATAACGATGATTAAAAAAACCGCCGGTAGCGGTTGCATACTTTTCCAACGCTCTGTATCCAGGAGTGGTCTTGCGCGTATCTAGAAGGCCTGTTTTGGTCTCTGACAACGCTTTGACGAAGGCTTTTGATGCGGTGGCAACCCCGCTCAGCCTTTGTATGAAATTCAACAAAGTCCGTTCTGCGGCCAACAAGCCAACGGCGGCACCGCTGATGAAGGCCAACGTCTCCCCGACTTCAACTTCGTCTCCATCATTCTTTGAGTTTTCAATCGCAGCGTCCTCGACTTCAAATTCCTTTAGTATCAAGGGAATCATTGACAGTCCGCAAACAACGAGGGGTTCTCGAGCTACGATAGCTGCAGTTCCTTGGCCTGAAACTCCCATTGAAATGGTGGTTTGATCGCCTGTCCGCGTCGTCTCGTTTATTAACCCTTTCCCGTACAAATCTTCTTCGACGGCAAGGCAAACAAGTTTGCGAATCGCATCCTTGTCGAGGTCATCCCACGAGAGGCGTTGGCGAAAATGAGAAAGGGCGGCCGGTTCCTTCACTTTAAGAAGGCCGAAGCTTCGGCAAATTCTTTAATAAGCTGAATCGTCGGTGGGGTGTCTGTTATAACTTGCCCTGGGTTTGGTCCCACTCCCAAGTACCTTACTTGAGGCAAGCTCCTTCCATCGAAACCACTGGGGTAAGCTGCTTCGATTACTGAAGAAACCATTCGAGCCACATAGCGTTGAGCGTTTATTGGGAAGTCGGAGAAGGATTTTGCTACTGAAAGGTCTTCAGTCCAACCCGGTAGGTCTTCGTAAACTGGTTCCAGAGTTCTTCTTAATGCTTCGTCTCGAGGCACGCTTGTGATGATTCCTCCATCCGGTGTTCGGTAGGCTACACATAGTTTGAGGTCTCCTTGCCATCCTTCGGCATGGGCGAGGACATCAATTTTGTTGATAACGAAATCGTCGAAACCGCAGTGACGCAGGGCGTCTCCCTTTTCTACGGCGTCAAACCATCCGACCATTCGCTGTCGTCCCGTGGAAGTGCCGAATTCTAGTTTGGAGAGTGTTGCACCTAGAGGATGAGATTCAGGGTCGATTTGGGTTAGGAAATGATGTGTCCCGACCTTGGTGTCGTAGGCTTTGCAGCAACCAAGCACATGAACGGGGCAGGGAGGGATGCCTGCGGATAAAAAGAGTTCGGGTGTAGTCGTGTGCGAAGCCGTTACGTTTGGCGAAAACCCGTGTCGTTTGTCCAGCCAATAGGATTGGCCGAACTCGGCGACTACGTGATTGCCAGCTTCCAAGGCGGATAGAGTCGACTCGCGTACGTCGCCGATGCACGGAGCCAATTCTTGACCTGCACCCCAGTAGCACTCAATGAGGTTGTGGAGATTCAAGCTGAACGGTTCGTCACCCTTGAAAACCGAAAAGTCAAACTCCTCGGAGTTAAAAATACCTTCGGAAATAGCTGGAGCATTCGCTTGAGTTTCGGCCTCTGTCAGTCGATCGAAAAAACTATTCCATTTTTCTTCCGAAACCCGACAAACATGCCTAATCGTTCGCAAGGCGCGATCCACCCTTTGTTCGAGGGCTTTGGCAAAGGTGTCTTTGCCGTTTGAAAGAAAGCTGCTGTAGTGAATTTGCCACTGGCTGGTTTCGTCAGAGTATGCGGGACTGATGCCTCGCCCTGTAGATCCGCGGTTTTCTTCACCTAGTATATTTACTCTGTAATCTTCCCATGCTAGGTCAAGAATACGGTGAGAGAGGTCGCTTAGCTGTACTCTTTGATCAATCTGGAGGCGTTCGAGGACACTTATTCCTCGGGCCTCTAATGGGCGGGCTTCCCAGAGGAATTTTCGGGGATCAGCCACTACGCCGCATCCGACCAGCAGTTTGGGCAAGTCCGGTTCACCGACGCCGGAAGGAAGCAGGTTTAGTTTCAGACCGGCTGCGGTATGTCCTGAGTTAGCGCCACCGTTTACTTTTATTACTGCCGCGGCTGATTGACCTGTCCGTCGCATAATTTCATCAAGTGTTTCATGAACGACGCGGCCTTTACCTTCGTCTCCCATGCTGATGCCGATGTCGGCGATGAGTTTGGAATTGAATTTTTCTGCAGCCATTTGAAAAAACTACCAATACTGGATCTAAAAGTTAATTGAGTTCAGTTGCGCCCGAAGTCGCCTCGCTTTACCTCGACTATATCGTGGGTGGAGGCTTCTTTTTGGCCGGCAGGGCTAACTCGTTGAAAGCGTGCTCTCTTTCGAGCCGCCTTAAGGTCGGATGCTCCAAGGTAACCCAGTCCTGAACGAATTCCCCCCACAAGCGTATCCAGGGTTTCTTGGGCTGACCCGGCTACTTCCTTAAGAGCTTCCACTCCTTCAGCCGTAGTCTTGTAGGCAAGATCTTCTTTGGCGTGGCCATAGCGGGCGGCTGACCCCTCTCGCATTGCCTCCAGGCTACCCATTCCTCGATATTGTTTGTA
>JABHOU010000243.1 GCA_018695085.1 Opitutia bacterium
CGGATTACAGCACGCCACGACGCGCAGAGACGCTCTGAGTAAGACTATCCTTGCTGCCGTAAACACCTTTTCGAACGATGTTGAGGCAATCAGGTTGGAGGCGGAAGAAGCCGATGGTCAAATGGAGGAGAGAGCCAAGCTCTATCTGGGAATATCTACGAGCTCGAACGCCCTGGAATTACAGTTTAGTCGTGGCGGCACTCTCGTTTTTGCCTATCGAACGGACGCCAATTCAAGTGCCATGTATTTCCATGAACGAAAAAGAATCCTCCGTTTTGCATCCCCCGGAGCCGTTCCGATGCCCAGCATCGAGTTGAGTCGAGATCCCGAGGATGGAACCTTCAACTTCAGTTTCGGTGCCGAAATGGGCTCCTCCGTGGAGCAAGTGTCCAATCAAGGAGATAGAATACTGGACAACCCGTACCTCGCAACCTCTTCGGGATTGAGAACCCTATTGCAATACACCTTGACTCAAAAGGGGGCATGGTTTCCACCATCCAGTTCTACAAAAGACATAACCAAGCACTTTATCCGCCTTGTCGAATCCCATGACCCCCAGGAAAATTTCCTTTCCATAGGAGTTTTTTCCGATGGTAAACTGTGCACCCTTAGATTCGGCAATTGGAACATGCATTCCATTGAATATGGCTCGAACTCCCTGCTTGCGAACTCACCGCCATGGCCCGACCTGGCAGTTGAGGAGAGAGAGGAATTCGACTTCGCATCCTTCATGGGGTTTCTTGGTTCGGTGATGGATTCCTTCTCCAAGTAAGGCCCATCTGTTCGTGGAAGATTGTTGAAACCGCTGTTCGATGGTTCCCTTTTAGGCCTGTTGCGGAGGAACATTCGAGTAGGTTTTTGTAAGTTAGGGTTTAATTCCCTTGATCAACTGATTTGAGTCTAGAATTCTCGAAGAAGATATGGATGTGGAAATCGACACTTCGAGACTTGCCAAGCATCTGTCCGCATGGAACAGGGCGGATTCGTCCGTTCCCAAAGGGTGGCTGAAGACTTGGTCGAAAGCGGAACTTGCCGAACTTTCGAGTTTGAGCTGGGAGGTTGATGAGGGATTCGCTGACGGATCTCTGGTAGACCGAAAAATGAAAGTGATCGTGGATGAACTGGAGAAGGGTTCGGGTGCAGTTCTACTGAAAGGCTTGTCCATGGAAACATTCGGCGAAGGAGCGTTGGGATTTGATAAGGTGCGAGAGCTATTCGCGGCTATGGTCTTACAAGTGGGAACTCCACTGTCCCAGAGCGCTACAGGCGACTTGATGCTGAGCGTTCGCAACGAGGCTTTCGGGAAGGATGATTCACGGACGCGTGGACCCAATACGAATCGCAGGTTGAGTTTCCATACCGACCGTTGCGACGTAATCGCTTTTCTTTGTCTGAAGCAGGCAAGGAAAGGCGGGGAGAACGAACTAGTGAGCAGTCCTGCGCTTTACGAATCGATAAGAAAGGAACGTCCCGACCTGTTGAGCATTCTCATGCAGCCTTTTCCCTACAAGCGACACGTTGTGGACAAAGGAAATGCCCTGCCCTACTGCGAACAGCCAATCTTCTCCTTTTGCGATGAGCATTTTGCGGGAAGCTTTTTGCGGGTGTTGATCGATCGGGCGGATGCCGATCCCGGTTGCCCGAGCTTGAGTGGGAAACAACGGGAGGCTCTGGACTTTCTGGAAGAAACGGCGGAACGAGAGGACTTGCGTGTACGTTTCAGGCAGGAACCGGGCGACGTTCTCTTTCTGAACAACTGGGTGACTTTCCATAGAAGGACGGCTTTTGAGGATTGGCCGGAGCCCGAAAGACGCAGGCATTTGCTGAGGGTATGGTTGTCGGTGCCGAACAGTCGACCTTTGGACGAGGCGTTCAAAGCCAATTTCGGTTCCGTGGTGGCCGGCTCGGTGAGAGGTGGCATGCCTCCCGAGATTGCTTGAAAACATAGGGATTCAAAGCAAGAAGAATGTTTGTTCGCAGTTTTACTTTGCATTGGAATCGGGATGTGGTTGAGATGAAGCAATGAAGTTATCCAGCTTTGCCTTGGTCGTTGGCGTAGCGACCTTCGCTTTTCCCACCTTGGCCTGCCCTCCGGATGGCGAACCTGTCGACAAAGTGGTCCCGCCCGAAAAGGTGGAAAAAAAAGAAGAGGCTGCCGAAACGGCTAAAAAGCCTGAGAAGCTCAACGACCTTCGCATCCTGATCGCGGGCGGTGGATACTCTCCGAGCGGCAACCAGATTTCGCTGGAAAGCAATGTGAAGTATTTTCGAAGGGTGATGGGGATGCTGGGACTGGAGGACGCCGAGACGCGCACCTTGTTTGCCGATGGTCGTGACGAGGGACGTGATCTACAGTACGCCGATCCCGCCTTTCGGATTCCCGAAACGAACGGAATACTGGCTGAACTAGTTGGGTCGACGCGTGGACTGGGTCATCAGTATCGAAGCAACGAACTGAATGCCGACGGTCCCTCCCTCTTGGCGGAGTTCGACAAATGGTTCGATGCAACTGCCAAGAATCCGGGCAAGGAAGCCTTGATTTACTTCACCGGGCATGGTGGCAAGGGCGATAAGAAGACTCCCGACAACACGACCGCCCATTTATGGAGTGGCCAGAAGATAAAGGTCAGGGATTTCGTGAAGCGCTTGGACAAGTTGCCTAAGGACATGCCGGTAACTATCGTAATGGTGCAATGCTACAGCGGAGGTTACGCCAACGTAATCTTCAAGGACGGTGATCCGAAGAAGGGAATGTCCGATCATGCCCGGGCCGGTTTCTTTGCCACGGTGCAAGATCGAGTGGCGGCCGGTTGCACACCTGACATTCAGGAGAAAAACTACAAGGAATACAGCACCAGCTTCTGGGAAGCCCTCTGCGGGGAAAGTCGAATCGGAGATCCTGTGGACAAACCGGATTTCGACGGTGACGGTCGCACAAGCTATGCTGAAGCCCACGCTCACGTTATCTTGACCTCGGACACCATAGACGTGCCGATAAAAACTTCCGGCGCCTTTCTGCGAAGGTTTTCGAAGAGCGCTCAGCCGAAACCGGCAAAGCCGCAGAAGAAGTCCGACTCGAACGGCACGGTTACAAAGGCTTGCGAAGAAGAGATCAAGAGCGAGGAAGGAGAGAAACCAGAAGAAGAGTCGGAGGCGAAAAAGGAAGACGAGAAGGAGTCGAAAGACGAGAAGGAGTCGAAAGTCGAGTGGCTTACAGTTGAATCGAGTTTCGACAAGCTATTGAAATTGGCTTCTCCCATTGATCGGGCGGTACTGGAAGGACTATCCAAGCAGTTGGGACTGAAGGGCGAGAATCGAGCCAAGTCAGCCCGCGATCTCACCAAAAAGCTGGAGGATGAGCGAAAGGCCTTTGCGGAAAAGAAAAAGAAACCCGATGAGGAACGAAAACGGATCAAGAGCAAGCTTTCAGGCCAAATCCGCAAGCGTTGGCCGGAAGTGGGAAACCCTTACCATCCTACGGTTCGTAGACTCTTGCGTTCCAAGGATAGCAAGGAATTGCTCGAGCTTGTGAAAAAAGACGACGAGTGGGGAAAGTACAAGAAGGCCAAAGGCGAAAGCGCCGGATTGGAGAAAAAGCGCTTCGAGTTGGAGCGAAAGAAGGTCAAGTGCATGCGCTTTCAAAGGGTACTTGAAAACATCGTGCTGGAAGCGAACTTGCCTCTTGTCGCGGATGAGAAAACCTTGAAGCGCTACAAAGAACTCTGCGAACTGGAAGCCCGCACCCTTAAGGCGATACCGCCCAAAGCTTGACTGGGACTACATGCCGGTTTTTTGAAGTTCGGCTTGCAGCTTCTTTTGAAACTCGGCCAGATCCTCGTCGCTGGGTTTGTAAGCTTCATCCTTGGGCGTTAAACCCAAACGCCCGAACTGGTCGAGGTACCAAGGGCAGTTGACACCATCCGAAAAAGTGGCCGTGCCGCTGGCCATTACGCCCGGTCGGGTGACCTTGTCGACGTCAACGGATACTGAACCAAGCAAGTCGGCGTCGGGATCCGCCTCAGGTGCTTCGGCTTCAGGTTCGACTTTTTCAGGTTCGGGTTCCTCCTCGTCCTGAATCGTAAGATCTAGGTCATCTATAAGAAAGCGAACATCCATGTAGGTTAGGGTGATGCCGAACTCTGCGGAAAGTCTTTTCTGGATGTCGGATAGCCCTACACCCTCGTTGATCCACTGAGCGACTTCTCGCTTCTGCTCCTCCGTAGGTTCATTCGACGCCGCAGCGGGCTTGGCGACGATTTCGGGATTCTCGCCAGCAGAATCGGATGATTCTGCATCAGAGTTCGTCTCGGCAAGGTTGTCTTGGGTAGGATGTTCTTCTTCAGATTCCATTGTATTCATAACGATGTTGTTACATCTAAAAAAAGGAACATGGGCAAAGTGGCAAGCCTTTGGAAGATTTTCCTAGGGATGAATTCCCTGCAGTGCAGGTTCCCTTGATGTGGTAGTCGGGTAAAGACGACTACTCCATGGAGTGGGAAAGATGTTCGTTTAGGTGCTCGACGGCTCTCTTAATGCCTTCGTCTTGATCCATCATGTTTTCCAC
>JABHOU010000325.1 GCA_018695085.1 Opitutia bacterium
AAACCCGTTTCCAAAATTGTTCTTGCCCGAGCGGGCCGGACCCCGGGGATCGTTAATGGCGACGAAGGAAGGAAGTTCGTCGTTTTCGGAACCCAATGCGTAAGTCGTCCACGAACCAAAGGAAGGAAACCCTTCCATGGTAAATCCGGTGTTCATGAAATTCTCGCCCTGCGGATGAGCGCTCGTCTGGGTATGCAGTGCGTGCATGAAGCAAAAGTCATCTGCCAGCGAACCCAAATTAGGCAGGAGATCGGAAGTCATTTTCCCGGATTTCCCACGTGGTTTGAAATCCCAAAAAGGCTTGGCGATGTTCCCCGAAGGACCCTCGAAGGTTACGGCAGGAATGCCAGGGGGCTTTTGCCCGTGATACTTGATCAGTTCGGGTTTGTAATCAAAGGTGTCGACGTGACTGACCGCGCCAGGACAAAAGATAACCAGAACTTGCTTGGCCGCGCCTTTGAAGTGAGCATCCCGGGGGGCGTAAGGCTTATCCGGATCAATGTCCGGACGAATGGGCGTTTTTCCGCTAAAACTTGTCGGGTCGTCCGAGGCGAGGAGTCCGTCTTTGCCTAGCAATTGGGCAAGACCTAGAGCCCCAATCGAAAAGCCGGTGTTCTTCATGAACTGTCTGCGGTTCAAGAGAGAACGGCCGATCGATGAAAGATTTTCCTCGTTATGGTTCATTGCTTGATAAGATCAGGGGAGGAAGGCAAACTCGTTGGAATTGATCAGAGAACGGCAAACGATGGAAAGTCCATGCTCCAAGGCCACCTCAAGGGCAGCCTTGCGTTCGTCCTTGGTCGGTTTGCGGGCAAGCAAAAGTTCAAACGTCCGATTGACCGCCCCAGCCAAATTCTCTTCTCCTGCCTCACGCAAAGCCCGTTCGGCCAAGTGCTTGGATTGATCGACTACAAAATCGCTATTCATCAGATTCAAAGCCTGCAAAGGAGTCGTGGAAACCGGGCGCTTGGAACGCACCTGGCCGCAATCGGGAAAATCAAAGGCGGTAAAAATCCGGTCGTCCACTCTTCTCATCCGCTCCTGGTAAATCATGCGCCGCCAAGTCTCGGGTCCGAAATTATTGACCACCTTCCATTGAGCATAGGTCTTCTTGACATTGTGGATCCGATAGCTCCGTCCGCCCATTTCCGGATTCAACTTCCCCGAAGCCCGGAGAATCCCGTCCCGGATCACCTCGGCTTCAACCCGCCGGGGTGGAAAACGCCAAAGCAAGGTTGATCCTGCATCCTTCTCCAGCCCTTTTTCCGAGGGAGCGCTCGAGCGGCGAAAGGCATCGGACGTAACAAGCATGCGGATGAATTCCTTCATCGACCAAGGGGTTCCCTCCGGTCGCGAAGGCTCGGCAAATTCAGCAGCCAGCCAATCGAGCAACTCGGGATGAGTGGGCAGCGCGCCGGCGCGCCCGAAATCTCCTCCGGTCACCACCAGACCTGCGCCGAAAACATGTTGCCAGATCCGGTTGGCCATGACGCGCGCAGTCAGCGGATTGGATGAATCGACGACCCACTCCGCAAAGCGGGCTCGCCGAAGGTGGCCGCTGGCATGACCCTTTACGCCAAGAGCACCCTGAAGAATTTTGGGGGCTGCAGGCACAACCTCGTCACGTGGGTTCTCCGGGCTCCCGCGATGCAAAACGCGCGTTACCTTCGGTTTGATAAAACTGCCTACGAAACTTGGACGCGGTCCTTCCTCCGAAAGCTTGTAGGTCAAATGGGAAATTTCCCGAACAGCATCGGAGACTGACTTGTCGGAATCCTTCAATTTCCTGAACTTGTCAATGGAAGCAATCTCCTTCCAGGTCCCATCGGGTAATTTGGCATGCACCACGAATTGGTCGAAATTGAACTTGTTCTTTTGCTCGAGGTAATCGGTTTCGTAATAATATTCCCGGTTCGTACTAAGTCGCAACCGACCGACCTTGACGGGAGACTTGAAGGCAAACTCCAGCCAGGGATTCTGCTTCTTCGGCTTATTGTAACTCGCCTGCCAGCGCTGTGTCCCGAACTTTCCGTCTATTACCCGGCCAACGGGAAAACGGCCACCCTGCTGAATGAAGGCGTCGTCGGTTCTTACGGTCGTTCCTTGTGTCTTGTTGGCCAAGTTGACGTCTTCTGTCGGAAGGCCGAAGATCTCGACCTCGTCCAAACCGACGTACCCGCCCCTAAAATTGATCCGAATTCCAGTGGCCTCGACCGGGTTCCAGTGAACCTCTTTGTAAGCACCCCAATCTTCCTCCCACACCTTGGACTTGGATCGGATCTTGTTCCGGTTTTGGGAAATACCCTTCCAAATGCTCTGGGCGCTTTGCTTGCGCGGATGATCCTTGGAAAACTCAGGGAACCGGCTCCCAAACTCAATATCCTGAAAAACTGCGGTCATGGAGTAGTAATCCTGAATCGAAATCGGATCGAACTTATGATTATGGCAACGCGCGCAACTCATGGTCACCCCCATAAGGGAAGCACCGACAGTCTGCATGATCTCGTCCATCCTGTCCGCCCGGGCCTGTCTTATGGCCGAGGCCTCCTGCCCGACGGTAGCGGCCGGCACATGGGGGCCCGCAACAAGAAAACCCAAAGCCTCACCCGTTCCCATACCATCCCCAGCCAACTGCTCTTGAACAAATCGGTTGTATGGAACATCTTCGTTAAAAGCTCGGATGACGTAATCCCGGTACACCCAGGCAAGCTTCCGGTAAAGATTGGACTCGGAACCATTTGTCTCCGCCCAGCGAATGACGTCCAACCAGTGCTGAGCCCAACGCTCACCGAAATGAGGCGACGCCATCAACTCGTCCACCAATCCGGCATAAGCTTTCTCATAATCCTTCTTTGAATCGGCCAAAAATCTGTTTACGCGCTCAGGCTTGGGAGGCAAACCGGTCAACACGACCGAAGCGCGCCGGATCAAAGACAAGTCATCGGCCGACGGGTTGGAGGGAATCTTTTCCTTCTTAAGGCGGCTATCAAGAAACGCGTCTACGGGATGATCCGTAACCTTCGGAACCTTTGGGCGCTCAACGGGCAGGAAAGACCAGTGGTCGGTACCCTCCTCGAGCTTATCATCCATTTGGCCAGGCCAAACCGCACCTTCGTTAATCCACTCCTCGAGCAAGACAATCTCATCCTCAAGAAGGGGATCTCCTTTCGGAGGCATGCGCTCATCGGGGTCCTTGCTCTTAATAAGTTCGAGCATGAAGCTCTTTTTCACGTCTCCAGGAACTATGGCTGGAAAACCAGAATCTCCACCCTTCAAAAAATGAATTCGGCGATCCATGCGGAAACCCGACTTTTGCTTATCAACGCCATGGCAATCCATGCATAAATCTTCCAGAATTGGAAAAACTTCATCGTTGAAGTCAATGGCTATCGTCAATTGAAATGAGAATAGCAATGACGACAAAAAAAGAAAGATTTTCATGAATTAATAATGGAATGAAAATGTAAAAAAGGAAAAAGTATTTACGGAAATTGTAATTACAAATTTTGAGCTCAAGGAAAATTACATTTTGTCTGGTTAGAAATTCTCGGCTAACCAAAAATCTAAAAATTCGACAAGGGAATTGCCGAAATATTACCGTATGCTAACTTTAAGCGAAATTCAGACCAAAACAGAAGCAGAGTAGAGTAATTCAAACTAAAAAAAACGAAATTCAAGTACTTGGGAAAGTAATTCAAAGTAGACCAGATCGAGCGAATTTCTCAAAGAAAAAATAATGTCATTCTTGGAAATCATAGACGAGAATTCTACTGACCAATGGGACAAGCAGATCTTTCTTGATTTCTTGGTGAACAGGATGTTGCAAATATTCCGCTAAACTTTTGGCATCCGCCACAATGACTAGAATGCCGACATCGTAAGTATCGTCGACAATCGATCTATCACTCGGAACAACTTGCCCAGCACGAGCTTCCAGAACTCCTGGAATTTTTCTAAAAGACTTCGTCGCGCTGACGATTCGCTTTCGATTCTCCATGTTGCCGGGATCTTTAAGCCAGCACAAAACGACATGATGCAAAGCCTTGTCCTTACGGGACGAGCCTATCTCGACCGAAACGCAACTGCATAATAATAAGGGTACGAAAAAAGCTAAACACTTCATAATTGATAACAAGATCAAGGTCAGTTTATCCAATAAACTTCCTCGAGGAAGGATAGGTGGAGTCCAGGAAGCAATAGTTGAATTCAAGTTCAACACAGAAAAGATGTCGAAGAGTAACTTTCAAGGTCAAAAGACACGACTACGAAATAGATCCCAGTCCAGAATTTATCGGCTTATTGGAAAAAGGCTGTCAATAGCGAAGCGGAAACATCTCTTCATAATTGCTCATAGGCTTTGGAGCTAAGCAGAAGTGGGTCTTGCTCTAATAAGATGCTGATTCAAATCCTACCACTCGCCAGACCCTTTATTCTTGCGATAATGATGGTTTCAAGATAAAGAAAAAACCTTAATTTTCTTCATGGAACAATCCATGCAAGAAGTTATATCCTCCAGTGCATCTCATTGCGATCCTCCCGAATACAGACTTAAAAAATCGGTTGAGACATCTTATACAAAAGTCTTCATGTTTTTAACATCCATCAAAGGTTTTCTGATTTCTAACTAATCATGCAAGAAGAGATAGATACATTGGAGACGCAAGAGTGGATTGACTCAGTAGCATCAGTCATTCGTGAGGATGGTGTTGATCGGGCAAAGTTTTTGCTAGATAAGGTTTTTGAAAAGGCGTGTCTTTCTGGAGTTGATATGCCGTCTGGCATTACTACGAATTACATAAACAGCATACCGACCACAGAAGAACCCGAATATCCCGGAGATACCGACATCGAACGCCGTATCCGAGCGGTTGTGAGGTGGAACGCAGTCATGATGGTGCTTCGAGCATCCGGGAAGAACCTTGAACTTGGTGGGCACATAGCCTCATACCAATCTTCTTCGGCTTTTTACGAAGTTTGTTTCAATCACTTTTTTCGAGCTCCCAGCAATGGTGATTCCGGGGATTTGATTTACTACCAAGGTCACATATCTCCAGGCATCTATTCTAGGGCATTCGTTGAAGGCCGTTTAACCGAATCCCATCTTGACCACTTTCGTCAAGAAGTCGATGGCGGTGGTCTCTCATCATATCCCCACCCCAAGTTGATGCCGGATTTCTGGCAGTTCCCAACGGTATCCATGGGTTTGGCTCCCATTGCCTCGATCTATCAAGCTCGCTTTATACGTTATTTGAACAACAGAGGCCTCAAAGACACTTCAAATCAGCGTGTATACTGCTTTGTCGGCGATGGCGAAATGGACGAACCGGAATCCAAGGGAGGTCTTGCCTTCGCTGCCCGCGAAAAGTTGGACAATCTATGCTTTCTCATTAATTGCAACCTGCAACGCTTGGATGGCCCAGTAATGGGCAACGGCAAAATCATACAAGAGTTTGAAGGTCTCTACCGAGGGGCCGGGTGGCATGTCATCAAAGTAATTTGGGGAAGCAACTGGGACAAGCTCTTGGCTCAGGACAGTTCGGGCAAATTACTTCAATTGATGAACGAAACTCTGGATGGCGATTACCAGACTTTCAAGTCAAAGGATGGCGCATATGTACGAGAACACTTTTTCGGAAAGTACCCTGAGACGGCCGCTCTCGTGGCAGACATGAGCGACGATGAAATCTTTTCCCTGCGCCGAGGCGGTCACGAATCATCCAAAATTTACGCAGCCTTCAAACAAGCTCAGGAAATTAAAGACCGACCGACTGTGATTCTGGCCAAAACAGTCAAAGGCCATTATATGGGTGATGCAGCCGAAGGTAAAAACGTCGCCCACCAAGTAAAAAAGATGGACCAGTCCTCACTCGCTTACTTGCGAGATCGCTTGAGACTGGGGGATTTGGTTTCCGATGATGACTTGCCTAATTTGCCATATCTTCAGCTGGAAGAAGATTCTACCGAACACAAGTATCTTCATTCTCGAAGGAAAGAACTTGGCGGATACGTGCCAAGTAGGATCTCTCGTTTTTCCGATGACTTGCAAATGCCATCTCTGGAAGCCTTTGATTCCCTGCTGGGCGAGCAAAAAAGAGAAATCTCGACCACCTTGGCTTTCGTACGGGCTCTAAATATTCTGCTTAAGGATAAATCCATCGGTGAGCGGATAGTTCCCATCGTCGCGGACGAAGCTAGAACCTTTGGAATGGAAGGTCTATTCCGCCAAATCGGCATCTACAATCCACATGGGCAAAACTACGTCCCCCAGGACCGCGACGCCGTCTCCTACTACAAGGAAGACCTCACCGGGCAGGTGCTGCAAGAAGGCATCAACGAAATGGGGGCCATGTCTTCGTGGGTTGCCGCGGCTACCAGTTACAGCACAAACGATCTGCCCATGGTACCCTTTTACATATATTATTCCATGTTCGGCTTTCAACGAGTGGGAGACATGGCTTGGCTAGCAGGTGATCAACAAGCTCGAGGTTTTCTTCTAGGAGCTACTGCGGGGCGAACGACGCTAAATGGCGAAGGCCTCCAGCACGAGGACGGACACAGCCATGTTTTGGCTTCCACCATTCCCAACTGCATTGCCTACGATCCCACCTTCTCGTTTGAGCTAGCCGTAATTCTTCAAGATGGCTTGAGACGCATGTACGGACCGGATCAAGAAAACGTTTTTTACTACCTCACCCTGATGAACGAAAATTATCATCAGCCAGCCATGCCCGATGGGGTAGAGGAAGGAATTCGGCGAGGAATATACAAATTGCTCAGCCACAATGGCGAAAAGGCAAAGGTTCAGCTGCTTGGTTCGGGCACGATCCTAAACGAGGTGATCAAGGCAGCCGAAATTTTAAGCACGGAATACCAAATTGCATCCGATGTCTTCAGCGTTACATCTTTTAACGAGCTGGCTCGAGAGGGGCAAGACGTAGCTCGTTACAATATGCTCCATCCTGAAGCCGAACCTCGCTCCTCATACGTAACGGATGTTTTGGGAGAAGAACCAGCCATCGCTTCAACGGATTACATGAAGAACCACGCCGAGCAAATCAGACCTTACCTGCCTGGATCATCTTACAAAGTCCTCGGAACGGATGGGTTCGGCCGTTCCGACAGTCGTCCAAACTTGCGACGTCACTTTGAGGTCAACGCATCTTATGTTGTAGTTGCCGCCTTGCATGAGTTGTCTAAACGAGGCGATGTGGAAAAATGTCTCGTCACAGAAGCCATCGAAAAATTTGGTATCGACGCAGAAATCACCAATCCTCTTTTCGCATAGAGAAATATCGCAATGAGCAGCGAAATTCATTTGCCCGATATCGGGGCCGATCAAGCCGAGGTCACCGAGATCTTCGTAAAGATTGGAGACGTGATAGAGTTGGACGCTCCATTGATTGCAGTTGAAGGTGACAAAGCCGCGATGGAGGTGCCGTCCCCACAGGCAGGAACCGTGGAGGAAATTAAGATTTCAGTCGGCGACGAAATTTCTACGGGCACACTGATTCTTGTTTTGACTCCAGCGGAAGCCGAAACTCCTCAAACTGAAGAGAAAGGCCAATCGACCGATATTCCCCAAACTGCACCGCCACTCGATGAAAAGGAAGTGCTTCTTCCAGACATCGGTACAGATGAAGCTGAAGTAACTCAGGTTATCGTCGGCGTAGGCGATTCAGTTAATGTCGATGACCCATTGATTACAGTTGAGGGGGACAAGGCTGCAATGGAGGTGCCCTCTCCTTTTGAGGGAGTCGTTAAGGAAATTAAAGTCGCGTCTGGCGAAATGGTGTCCACGGGCGCCTTGATTATGATTTTCGAGGTAACATTATCGCCGGCCGAAACCAAGCCCGCAACACCGCCCGACGCCTCCAAACCAAAGCCTCAGTCAGTCGCATCGACTCCGGCAAAGAAGAGTGCGAACAAGCCATCTGAGAACTTCGTTGAAAATCAGGAATATGCTCATGCCTCTCCGGTTGTTCGTCGTCTAGCAAGAGAGTTCGGGGTCAACTTGGCTAAAGTCAAGGCCACCGGACGAAAAAATCGGATACTAAAGGAAGATGTTCAGCAATACGTCAAGGAAGCCCTCCGCCGTCTTGATTCCGGAGCAGGCGGATTGGATTTACTTCCATGGCCGGAAGTGGATTTCGCCAAGTTCGGTGAGATTGAAAAGAAACCCCTCTCCAGAATCCAAAAGCTTACGGGTGCCAACCTACACCGCAACTGGGTTAGAATTCCTCATGTAACTCAATGGGATGAGGTCGACGTAACCGATTTGGAGTCTTTGCGAAAGAAGCGGAATGCAGAAGAAGCTAAAAAAGAATCCGGAATAAAATATACGATCTTGGTTTTTGTCATGCAAGCCGTCTCCAAAGCTCTGCAGAATCTACCTTCGATGAATTCCTCTTTATCCTTGGATGGCAAAAGTTTGATTCTCAAGAAGTACGTCGACCTTGGCATAGCCGTAGACACACCCAACGGTCTTGTCGTTCCCGTCGTACGCGGAGTAGACAGGAGGTCTGCAGAAGAGCTAACCCAAGACCTGTTTGCTCTTTCCGCCAAGGCTCGGGAAGGCAAGCTGACAAAGGAAGAAATGACTGGTTCTTCCTTCACGATTTCCAGTCTTGGCGGCTTGGGAGGCACTGCATTTACACCTATCGTAAATGCCCCTAACGTAGGCATTCTCGGTCTTTCTAGATCTGAGCTGAAACCGGTTTGGAACGGAGAATCCTTCGACCCTCGCCTCATGTTGCCTTTATCTCTTTCCTATGACCATCGCGTAATCGATGGGGCCGATGGCGTCCGCTTTCTCAATTTCCTAAAGGAGGCGTTAAGCGAACTTGCCGACAAGGAGGTTTGAGTCTTTCACAATGGGTAAGGAAATCAAGACACAAGTCGCGGTCCTAGGATCTGGACCAGCTGGTTACGCAGCAGCCTTTCGCTGCGCTGATCTTGGGCTAGACACTGTAATCATTGAGCGTCATGCCTCACTGGGAGGAGTTTGCTTAAATGTCGGATGCATTCCTTCCAAAGCTCTCTTACACCTTGCCAAGGTTATCAAGGACGCAAAAGCCATGGAAGAACATGGCGTAACTTTTGGAGAACCCGAAATTGACATCGCAAAGGTACGCCAATGGAAGGAACAAGTCATTGGAAAACTTACGGATGGTCTCGGTGGCATGGCCAAAATGAGGAAATGCCGAGTTCTTAACGGAAAAGGAAAATTCACCGGGCCAAATCATATCCAAGTGGATAGTGATGATGAAACGACTTCTGTGAATTTCGAGCATGCCATTTTGGCCGTAGGCTCTCGTCCCATTGAACTGCCTTTTATTCCACATGAAGATCCTCGGATCTGGGATTCGACCGATGCCTTGGAACTGAAGGAAATTCCGAATAGACTACTTCTCATGGGAGGAGGAGTTATTGGCCTCGAAATGGGAATGGTTTATAATGCTCTTGGCTCGAGGTTGGATGTTGTGGAAATGTTCGATCAATTGATGCCTGCGGCCGACCCGGATGTAGCGAAGGTTTTCACTGGAACAATTGCCGAAGACTACAACATCATGCTCGAAACCAAGGTGACCGCTGTCGATGCAAATCCTGAATGTATCTCGGTCACCATGGAGTCTAAGGACGGCAGTAAGGAAAGCCGTGATTATGATGCCGTATTAGTAGCCATTGGTCGAACGCCCAACGGTCTCTTGATCGAAGCCGAAAAAGCAGGAGTCGACGTCGACGAGAAAGGGTTTCTGAAAGTAGATAAACAAATGCGGACGAACGTACCGCACATATTCGCCGTTGGCGACGTGGTAGGTCAACCCATGCTTGCCCACAAGGGGGCTCATGAAGGTCATGTCGCCGCGGAGGTCATTGCGGGCAAAAAACATTTTTTCGACCCTAAGGTCATTCCTTCGATAGCCTACACCGACCCCGAAGTCGCATGGGCAGGCAAAACGGAACGAGAAGCCAAAGCCGAAGGCATAGAGTATGAAAAAGCCACCTTCCCTTGGGCGGCATCCGGGCGTGCCTTGGCGTCAGACTGCGCAGAAGGCATGACGAAACTTATTTTTGAAAAAGAATCCAACCGCATAATAGGAGGTGCGGTAGTAGGTACCAATGCAGGTGAAGTTCTTGGAGAAATCGGATTGGCAATTGAGATGGGATGCGATGCCGAAGATCTAGCTTTAACCATCCATGCCCACCCTACCCTGCACGAGACGGTCGGACTCGCTGCGGAAGTGTTCGAAGGCACCATAACCGACCTACCCAATCCAAAAGCAACGAAGAAATAAGCTTTTTCCTGTCTAAGGCTTCTAGCGGACAAGCTAGGCAAAATAGTATCGTCTGAATTTAAATTAAGGGATTTCAACAAACCCCAAGATTCGAACCTATAAGGCGGAATAGACGGCGGACAGGGTATCCTTGGCATCACCGAAGAGCATATCGGTATTGTCCTTGAAATA
>JABHOU010000637.1 GCA_018695085.1 Opitutia bacterium
ACGGTGACGTTTGCTCCGATGGCCTCGAGGTTGGTTTGTAAGGAGGAAACTTCTCTGGCATCTCGGGACGGTGCCTTGATCGGCAGGTTCCCAAAGAGCTTTGCGTATGAAACCGGGGGCCATTGTTCGAGAATCGGGCCGCGCGCCTTCAACTGCTTGATATAGGCTCCCTGCTTTCCATTTCGTTGGCGAAAGTTGTGCTTGGAGTAACAGTGCACCGAGACGTTTTCCCCGGGGCACAGAAAAACAGTGATTTTATGGGATTTCATTTCCCGGTTGCCGAGGGAGATGACTTCAAGGAGGCGCTGGGGCTGTGGGCGGTCGTCGGCGTAGTAGTACTTGCCGGCAAAGACCTCAATGCTGACGTCCTCCGGGAAATCCCCCACCTTCATGGCATCGAAAGTGAGCTCGTACCAACCCTGGACGGGCGGGTCGAAGTTGTCGTAGAAGAAGGAATAACTGTTTCCGTTATTCGCCCGGGTCCAGGAGAAAAGAATGCCCTCCTTGTATGGCCGGGTATAGACGTTGTAGGTCTTGTGGCTGTCCTTGATCTTGTTGGTCACCCAAATCCACTCGGGAGCAAAGCCTTCGGAGGGCAAAGCGAACTCAAGCATTCGATCGGCGACCTTGAAATAGGATCCGAGCATTTCCTTGGTCAGCTTGATTCTGCGGTCGGAATCGAAATCGAAAGTACCGCGGTCGTCGGGGATTTCCCCAGTCAGGTCGAGCTTTATCCCAAGCAGATCGTTGAGCGAATGGACGAACTCATGGCGGCTGATTCTGCGGAAGGGGGCGGGCTTGTAGTCTGCTTGGCGCTTGGCCAACCAATCCAGCATCACTTGTTTTTCCTTGGTGTTCGGTTGCTTCTTGTTCTTCGGCGGCATCTTTGCCGTGATGAGGTTCTCGAAGGCCCAGGTGTGGTTGGCCCCTTCTTTTTCCATCAGAGCCACCAAGTCGAGTTCGCCTTTCTTCAACTCGTCGTCATGGCAATCGAAGCAGTACTTCTCGAAGTACAGCATGGTTTGCTTGCCAAGCCCCTGCCCCAACAAAGAGGCTTCGCAAATGAAAATAGCGGCCAAGACACAGGTAGCAGACCAGAAGAGAGTCACTCGATTCACTTCAGGAAAACTCATCCAGATGACTCCTCAAGACACGATGAAATTAGATCGCCTGCTACCTTAGCTTTGTTACCGAGCTCTGGGAAGCGACTCTTGGGTAGACGCTTGGCCGGACCGGTAATCCACAGCGCTCCTGCCAGAGTCCCATCAGGATTCATGATGGGACCGGCGATGCAATGAATCCCCTCATTCCCCTCCGCGTAATCAATTGAATAACCTAAATCCAGAACTCGTTCGCACTCGATGTGCAGTTTGCTTGGATCAGTAATGGTTCGTGAAGTCCGTGGCTCAAGATCCATTTGCTTGATCATCCTTTTCCTTTCGGCGATCGGCATGTTAGCAAGGAGGATCTTGCCCGGGGCGTTGCAGTGCAAGGGGAAGCGCAATCCTATATCAACCACTATCCGTAAAGGCTCCAATCCCTCGACTTGGCTGATGATGACGCCTTCACGACCACTCAAGATTCCAAGCTGAATGGTTTCACGAGTTTCGTCCCGTAACCCCTTCATCACCTCCAGCGATATCTCGGGTAAGCTCTTCCGGGAGGAACGAGCCGTGGCCAAGCGCATCAATTTAGGGGTAATAACAAACTCTAAGGTCTTGGCGTCGCGGTCCAAGTACCCTCTGGCCAGCATGGTTTGCGTAATACGAAACACTGCATTCTTTGGTAAATTCAATAGCTGACTCAAGGCGGACAGGGTCAACCCATGATCCGTTGAGCTCAACAGTTCCAAAATGTCCAGCGAACGGTCCAATGCCGGCACCAATCCGGCTGAACTGTTCTCGGATTCCAAATCCATGCTGTCCTTAAGTCGGGTAGCCATCGGTGTACAGGATGTATGTTTCTATATACAGTACAGGTTTTGCATATAGAACGCTGAGGACTTATTCCCAAACCGTCAACTGGAATTTGAAAAGAAGGCTATATTATTTATGGGGGAAGGGATCAGGAGACCGGAGGCAAGCTACTTTACTTCGATGCATGCCTGATGACAAAATCGACAAGGTTCTGGCTTTGAAACCATCCGGACCACATGTTGTGGCCTTGGCCGGGGACGACTTCCAAGGTCATGGGGCCACCCAGTTTGTCGTAGCGCTCCTTGATGATGGCTGAATTCTTGTCCAGTGGAACGACACGGTCCTTGTCGCCGTGGATGTGAAAGATGGGCACCTTCGCCTTGGCCAGCGCTGCCAACCGGTCGATAGGGTTGTGCTTGAAAAGTTCTTTTTCGATCTGATCAGCGGTCAAGCCATAGGCTCCGCAGGCCCGCTTGAGCCCGGGGTAGCTGGCGATGTTGCAGACCGGGTAGATGCCGGTAATGCACCGCACCTTGTCCGGATTTTCCGCTGCCCAGCAATAAAGCATGAGACCCCCGCGGCTGCGGGCCAGCAGGCAGGCCTGCGTAGAGAGGCCCCGCTTGGTCACCAAATGCTCGTGCAGGGCGGAGTAGACCGCCCTACCCTTCGGGCTACCATAGGATTCCCCTATGTCCACACCGGCGATGGCGATCCCCGCCTTTAGAAACCGTTCGAACATCCATTTCTCCGCTCCACCCGGCAACCCACGCAGCGTGGGAGCGTACAAAACCCACGGAATCGGTCCCGGCTTGGGCTTTTCCGGAACTATGAGGAATGCGGGGCGATCTTGTATGGCGAACACCTCGCCCTTCATGGGAAGGCGCTTCTCGACGGCATCCAGTTGGGACGCACCAAGAAAGAGAACGGCAAAGGCAACGGATGCGAATCGACGGGCAATCATGGTCCTACTTCCGCGACCGTTTGTTCCCGTAGAGCCACTTGAAAAATTCGGGATCGCCGTGGGGCACCTTGCCCGCGTTGTGCCCCATGTCGGGAAGCACGATGACCTTGGCCTGCTTGCCGCCGGCCTTGGTGATTTCCTTGAGAATCATTTCCCCACGGTCAGCAGGCACAACGCGATCATTGGCTCCGAAGTAGGCCCGCATCGGAATAGTCGATATGTTGCGCCCCCAAAGAGCCAAGTTCTTGGTCACGTCCTTGGGCCCGAGGGGCCCGAGACCGCCGACCATGGGGGCGATGGCGGCAAAGTGCTGGGGACGGCAACCCGCCCACATGAAGGTTCCGTAGCCTCCCATGCTGTTGCCAGTGAGATAGACGCGGTCCGAATCCACCGGCAGGGAATTGATGAGGTGACCCAAAAGGATATCGAGGTCACCGACCTGCCAACCAGCCTTGGCACCTTCCTTCTTCGGACTCTTGGTCGCTTGGGGAGCCACCACCAAGGACTTGATCTTGGCTTGTTTCAAGGGTCCGATGAGGGAACCGGCTTGCCGCCTCGACTTATTGATATCGGAACCCACTCCACCAGCACCATGGAGGTAGATGAGCAGCGGCAATTTGCCGCTGAAACCTTTGGCTGGCAGACCGAAGACGCAATACTCGGGATTGAGCGAGACAGTCTTGGCCAGAAGCGCCTGAGGCAACCGCTGGATCGCTCCAGCGTCGTTCTGACGTGGCTGCCTTTGAGCCGACAGAGGCACCAGACAAGTTTCTAGGCAAGATAGGACAAGAAGAGCTGACAGGTATTTCATAAAGCGAATGAGGTATCGGGGCGACCCCGTCGAAGCGATTACTTTCTAGCGACCTTTGTCTCCACTTTGCGGTAGAGGAAAGCGTCGGAGGTAAGCAGGGAGGCAAGAAGAGCTTTCATGCTTCCTCCGCTTTCGCGGTAGGCCTGATGGGCGGTCTGCAACACGGGAGCATCGTTGAGGGTTTCGTTGCGCCCCATCCAAAAACGAAAGGCGTGACGAACGAAGACCTGCTCGACGCGTTCGCTGGCAGCCAGTTTCTCGATCATCTCCAGGGCATTCTTGACAGGACCGTCCAAGGCGGGATCCCCGCTGTCGATGATTTCTCCCGAAGTATCAACTGGCTTCTCAAGCTCGCTCGTTCGAAAAAGACCGGCATGGTTGTACATCTCGAAAGGGAGCCCAAGAGGATCCATCTTCTCATGGCAGGTCCAGCAGTATTTTTCGCGGGTGACGCGCATGCGCTCCCGTAGTGTGGTATTCGGTTCGTCCGGGAGCATGGCGTCTACGGTAATGGGAATGTCGGGAATCCCTCCGCCCAAGAGTTTTTCACGAATCCAGCGCCCGCGCAGGATGGCATGGTTGTCCATGGCATCAGAATGCGAAACCAGCCAACTCGGATGGGTCAGAAGGCCCAACCGCTGGCCTTCCGGGAGAGTCGCCAAGGTTCGTTCGGGTTTCATGGAGCCGTTCCCGAATGATCGTCGACTGACCCGGGCGTAGACCCATGGTCCCGAAAGCTCGGCTTGGGTAACGTGGACGTTACCGATCTTCTTCTTTTTTCCCTGCTCCAGTTTCTTCTTGGCGGCGGTCAAAGACTTCTTCTTTTGCGTCAAGGTCTTGAGAATCCCGATGTCTTCTCGAAGGGAAACCCGGGATAGAACATGATTTCCACGCTGGGAATCAAACTTGATCGCGGTCATTGTTTTGCCCGCAGGAACCGAAAATTGAAAATAACCGAGACCGGGGCTCAGGTTGATATTTTGGGAACCGCTGTCCCAAAGGGCCACAATACCAATTGGACGGGAACTTGAGTCGCTGCGCTCGACGCGGACCACCAGTTTGGTTTTGGCGGGAATGGGTTCGTCAAAAGTTTGTTGGATAACCACGGCTTGGCGTCTCCCACCAACACGATTTTCGGCAAGTTCCTTGGGATCAATTGTCCCGCTTGCTACCTCCCAACCATCGGGCTCTTCAAGCACAACTTTGGAAAAATCCCCATTGAGCAAGAAACACGGGGGAATCTGATCCCCAGATTCGCCGCGCAATTTGCTCTCGAGATCCTCGATTCCCTTCTCTAGATCGGCCACGGCAGCCGTTTCCTTCTTCAGTTTTGCCTCCGCTTCTTTTTTTCGAACGAGTGTAGCGACTTCCCGTTCCTCCTTATTGTTTTTCTTGCCAAAGTAGGATTTGTCGGCCCCGGTGGCCACGACTTGGCGGGTGGTCAGGAGCTCCTTGAGGATGTCCTTGTCTTCCTGCAAAATCAATTCGATCAACCGGTCCGAACTTGCGGTGGCATCGAACATGGCCCGGTAATGAGAGGTGCCGCGAGAGCTGACACCCGTGCGGGCCAAGGCCGCGTTGTCTTTGCAAATATAGCCCCCGAGGTCGTAGTCGAAGAAGTCGCGGAAAAAGCGAAGCACCCGAGGTTTTCGGATACTGTCGTCATCAAGCATCCGGGAGACTTCCCGCTTTACGTCGTCACGGGTTCTCATCCGTTCTTCGACGATGGCTCTGCGGAGAGCCTCATCCGGCCTGACGTAACTAAGAGCGTGATTCACCGCCAACCCGAGTTCCCAATCCCGCAACATCACCCGTCCATTCCGGTCGGGTTTTCCGGATTGGGCGGTTTCGACTCGGAAAAGAGCATCACGATCAAGAAAGATAGCGGACAAGCCCATGAATACACCGTTCTCCTTTCCCACCTTGCCGATGGAGTCCTTTGCTATCTGCAAGTATTCATCGGATTCCTTATTCGAAGGAGGACGGAAGGTCACCGCTTCGAAAACATAGTCGACCGCTGACCGTAAGCGCTCGTCGGTAACCCCGGGTTCCTTCATCAAATCATAAACCGGAGTCAGCGGACGGAGAACTTTCGTGCTGTATACGATGGCTGATGGCAAACCGCGCAGATCCCCCTTTGGCTTCACCTTTTCGTAGGTCTTGGGATCGTCGGTGATTTGCTCGGGAAATTCGGCAAGACTCAAAGGCCCATACGCCATGTAGCGCAGGATATCCTCCGCCTTGCCGAGAATTTGGGTAGCCTCGGAACTGTTCACTGAGTAAAAGTCAGGGTAATTTTCCAAGCCATGCTTGCGTGCGGAAGAAAGAACTACTGGAACGCTCTTGACTGCGGTTGCGTAAGCTACGGTTCCGCCTTCCCATTTAATGATCCGGTCCGTCCCGAAATAGAGCTTCAACTCACCGCCGTGGTTGGTCGGAATATGGTCTCCACGCGTACGCAGTCCCGGTTTTGCAGGATCGTATTGGGACTCCGTGTTGATCAATTCGTTAAGCCGCGTTATATGTTCTTGTGGAGTGACCCTCCAAATGCGGGCAGGGGAAGAGGTCGGTTCCAGTTTAATTCCTTTGGGAAGACCCCCAAAGAGTAGGTCATGAGAGAGGAAGTTCCCCTTGTTGGGATCGATGTGGGCGTGAAAGCCTCCCTTGTTTTTCATCTCGCGCTGAAGCTCATCGACGATCCAGTCGGAAAACCGCAAACGGTCGATGATTCCAAGCTTCGATTTTTTCTTCGGCGGCATCTCCTGCAAGGTAACCTGAGACCAGATGGACTTCCAGATTGCCGCATTGGTCTCGTCCACTGGCCCGAGCTCAAGAAAGTTTAGGTCCCCCTCACTGGTCTCGTCATCGTGACAATCGAAACAATGGCTCTCCAAAAAAGAACTCGCGAATGTTTTGAAGTCGCCGGTTGGCTTTTCCCCTGGGACGTAAATTCCCGAGGCTTGGGAGACCGTGCTAAATAGAGCAAAGACCGCCACCCCAAGGGTGCGGGTCATCAGGTTCATGCCAGGATTTCTTTGAGTGGACCGGTTCCCGAATCGAATTTGGCAGCCATCCTTTCGGACATGTTGAAGCGGTCGCAATCAACACCCGAAGCACGGAGAATCGAAGTATACAAAGCGTTGATCGGA
>JABHOU010000297.1 GCA_018695085.1 Opitutia bacterium
ACGAAAGTAACCGGTTGAGTTTCCTTAAGTAGTTTTCGGTATTCCCTCTCGTCGACATTTAGCTCTTGTCGAACTTCATCCTCGCTGACAGGTCTTTTGTGCTTGGACTCAAGTTCAGCTATTGTAGCCTGCAAAGAGCGAGCCTTTGCTCGGTTGGCTCGAGGAAGACAATCTATACGGCGCAATTCGTCGAGGAGTGACCCTTTGATTCGCAAACCAGCATAACTTCCAAAAGAACGTCCCTTAGACGGATCAAACTGGTTAACTGCAAGAACTAGTGCCTTAGCCCCAATACCATACAAGTCTTCAGACTCAACGGTATCCGGGAAGTGATGTCGCATACGAGAGACGATTGATTTCACCAAGGGAAGATAGTTTTCAATGAGTTTATCTCGCTCCTTTTCGTCACTCATGGTCCGCCCATAAAGCCGAGCAGCTTCACGAAGGCGATCCTCAGAAGAGACATTTATTCCTCCTACGGGGTTCGCGCCAACTGTTGATGGGAGGCTCATGGCAAAGTCAGAGCTAGGCAGAAGTATTTACACCAGGTTCGACGCCGGCGGCAGCTTCAGATGTGGCTTGAGCAGACGCTTGTACAGCGAGTTCCTCAGGGGTGGAATTACTTTTAGTAAGCTCTGAGGTTCCATTCGCGACATGACTGGAAGAATTCGGAGTCATCTCTCCAGAGGAAGAAGCGTTTGCAACCAATGAACGCAACAAAGTACCGAGAAGAATTCGTCCCCCAACACCGAGCACAAGACATCCGATACTTCCCCTCAAGAGAGCATCGAATGCATTACCTGTCAGGATCCATCCCAACGAAAAAAATAATACGAACCCAGCAAATCCGCAGAGGCAAAAAAAGAAGCGAGCGTCGTTGTTCATTTGTTATGCGGAACGACGACTTATTCCTCTGGAATAGAGTTGCTCGGGAAAAGTTCGGGCAATAAGTTGATTCAGTACATTTGTGGAAAAGTCTCCCGTGACATTTTGCCCGTGACACACACATAGCGGCGTTAAACCACTACGCAAAACGACAGGCCAGAGCTTAGTAGAATTGGATAGTTCGTCGAAGTGAGTGAGGGCCAAGTGGGTAGCTCCGATAAGAGAAGACAGTCGAATCACTTGGTCAATGACTGCTCTATCATAAGCGGCGTTGACCACGAGAACTCGGGTTTCGATATCAAGCAGATCGAGGGTTTCGCGCGTCTGCGTCCAGTCTTCCCGATGGCTGAGAGATATACCGGGGAAATCCAAATAAAGCGGGCTTTCATCGCTGACCTCAGGAATATTCGTGGGTTCGCGATAAAGCGTAACCCCAACGACTTCACAAAATATTCGCAAGGCGTCATCCGGGTTAGGCACACCATTCTCAACCTTGAGAACATGGGGAACATGCTTATTAATGAAAACTTCGTGAGCGATGAATTTGCAAAGGGTTGTAGTCTTCCCGACCCCCGGAGGACCAATCAATGCGATTCGATTAGAAGTTCCTTGGTTATCCAAAGAGCGATAGCGGTCGCTGAGTCCAACTGTAATTTCCTTCAGAGCATCCGCTAGCGGCATTTCCTTCATCTCCTCCCATCGAGACCAAGCACGGAGGTCAGAAAGCAAAGCAGGATCGAAACCAGCTCTCCCGAGCAAACGCATGACGTCGGAATCGTTTAAATCCTCTTCAGATAAGGGAGATGCCTCGGGCATCTCTGGCTCGGAAGTAGCAGGAACCTGCGATTCGGTGACAGAATCAATCTCGACCGCAGAAGGTTCTGCAGAATCGAGTGCCTCATTTCCCTGCTCTACGCCCTCGGGAGGAATTTCAGCTATGACCTCTAATTTCGGGGAGGAAATAAATTTGGCCAAGCCTTGTCCGCCGACCTGTCGCACGGAAATGACACGGGCCTCAGAACCAAGCTTGCGCTGAATAACTCGGACGGCTTCGTCCGCAGAGCGAACAATAATACGGTATTTCTTCCCCGCCTTATGCTCGGTTTTTTCTTCAACGGCAGTACTCACGAAATTTGTTCAATAAAGGTTTTAGGCAGCTAACGCAGATTCCCCTTCGGGTTGAAATTGCCTGTTTTCTTCCATGGCTTGGGTAATATCTTCGGGTAAAGACTGCTCCGGCAGAGTGATAGCGCCAAAAGGCTCGATAATCGTTTCGGCAGGTAGTTCTTGATAGGCAATCACTGAAAGCTGAGGATAGGAAGGTTCCATAAATCGACGAAACGCCAACCTTAACTCCGAAGTCGTCACAATTATGGGCGTAAGACCTTGTTCCAACATCTCTTTGATCTTTGGCTCCATTTCACCCACAATTCCCTCGGTCAGTTGGGGATCCATTGAGAGTCCGATATCAAACTGGCTTCTTTTCACGCGAGAAATTAGTATTTGCTCCAGTCTGGGCTCGAAGGTCATGGCAAGAAGCTTGCCAGGTTCCACTTCGTAATCCTTTACGAAGTACATTCCAAGCCTTTTGCGAGCCTGCTCGGACAAATCGTCAGGATTCTTGGTGATACTCGCCATATCGGCAATTGTCTCCAAGATTAGCGTAAGATTCTTAATAGGGACTCTCTCGCGTAATAGATTTTGCAAAGTTCGTTGAATAATCCCTATAGTAACGAGATCCGGAAGCAATTCACTGACCAATGTCGGATTCCGTTCTTTAACTAGATCCACGAGTTGCTGAGTACCCTCTCGTTCGAGGATAAGGTATGCATTCTTCTTCAGAATATCGGATAGATGCGTAACGAGAACAGATGAAGGATCGACCACTGTGCATCCCTCGATTTCAGCATTGCGCCGTTCATCCTCAGGAATCCACAAGGCCTCTATGCCGAACACGGGTTCTACAGTAGGAATTCCGTCTAGCTTGCCAGTCTCTCCTCCTCCCATGTTCATTGCCAGAACTCTTTCGGGCAAAACTGAAGATCGGGCAATTTCCTTGCCTCGTAAGAGCAATCGATACTCGTTCGGCTCAAGCTCAATATTATCGCGAACTCCAATAGTAGGCAGCAACATACCCATCTCCTTGGCAAAATTGGTACGAGCACCGGTAATCCGCTCCAAAAGGTCCCCACCCTTTTTCTTATCAGCCAACACTAACAGTCCATATCCCATTTCGAGACCGAAGACCTCTTGCTCAATGGCCGATTCCATCGGAGACTTGGTTGGACCTGATTCGGCATGAGCAACATCTTCTCCGCCAGACAAGCGGGGTTGACCTGATTGAGGTAAGGGAGCACCACCTAAGGAAGCATCCGAGTCGGCAGAAAGCTCCTCTATGTCAGGATTCTCCAGAGCATTCTTTTTTAAGAAATAAGCAGTAGCAAAACAAAGTGAAGCCAAGATAAAGAAGGGCCAGAAAGTGTCCGAAAGAAAAAAGGCGAATGCCATAAGCATAACACCCGCAATGCCTACTGCTCTAGGATGGATGGTAAGCTGTCGGCCTACAAATTCTCCCAAATTTGACTCCTCTGATGAACGAGTGACAAGGATACCTGCAGCGATAGAAACAATTATAGCAGGAATCTGCGAAACTAAGCCGTCTCCGATCGAGAGAATCGTGTAAGTTTGAAGAGCATCTGCAATAGGCATATCTCGCTGAAAAAACCCAATCAATATGCCGCCAATAACATTGACGACAGTAATGAAAATCCCAGCTATGGCATCACCGCGGACAAACTTGCTGGCACCATCCATCGAACCATAAAAGTCGGCATCTTTCTGAATCTTTTCACGCTGTCTCAAAGCATCCGACTCGGTAATGATTCCAGCGTTGAGTTCGGCATCAATGGACATTTGCTTACCAGGCATAGCGTCCAATGTGAAGCGAGCCGTAACTTCAGCGATACGTCCCGAACCCTTGGTGATGACGACAAAATTTATTATTACCAGAATCAAAAAGATAACCGCACCCACCACATAATTCCCTCCAACCACGAAGGTTCCGAATGATTGAATTACGGAACCCGCATCAGCCTCAAGAAGTATCAAACGCGTCGAGGCTACGTTAAGCCCTAGCCGATAAAGAGTTACGGCGAGAAGAAGTGTCGGAAAAACAGAGAACTCAGGGGGGTCCTTAATGTAAATGACCGTGAGCAGAATGAGCAAGGATATGCCGATACTAAAAACAAGTAGAAGACTGAGCAGATCCTTGTGAACAGGGATGACCAATAAAAAGATAGCACCGAACAAACCAAAAACAAATACTAGGTCCGAGCTGCCACCCAAACTAGCAAATTTACCGCGAAGACGTTGAACCAAAGCAGCCATAAGAAGTTAGGCAGATGAACCAGCAATGAGCCGGCGTGCCTTCAAGCGATGAAAATAATAGGAGTGCATCTTGTAAACATGGGCAAGAATACCAGCAACCAAGCTGTAAAATTCACGGGGAATGGCTTCACCGACCTTGCCGAGAGCATACAGGGCACGAGCCAGTGGTTTGTTTTCAACCACGGGGACCTCAAACTCCGCTGCAATTAATTTTATTCTTCTAGCCAAGAGGTTTTCTCCTTTTGCAACGACTACAGGAGCAAGATCCGTGCCTCTTTGGTAGCGAAG
>JABHOU010000638.1 GCA_018695085.1 Opitutia bacterium
ACACTTGTCGAAATAGTGCGGAGTCGGCGAAAATGAAGAATGGGGACTCGGTGAAATTGTTAACGAAAGATATATTTTCGCTCAGGCGACAATATTTCGCCACCTCTGTTACGAGAGCGATCAAATCGAAACTGACAATATTTAGCTTCTTCCCCCTGCTCATTCCAAGTAACCCGTCAATCACATTGTCCGAATGGGCCAACTCGCTTTCAATCAAATCAAGATGTTCGCGAATTTTTCCCTCTTTGGGTTGGTGCCCAAGCTTGAAGCGGTTGTAGACCATTTTATTAAGGAAGTAGACGGATTGCCGAATTGCGCTGAGCGGGTTACGAATTTCGTGTGCCATGTTAGCGGAAACTTGTCCTACGGCCGCAAGCCTTTCTTGAACGTTGAGTCGACGATTGGCGTCCAGTAATTTCTCTTCGGCACGTGCACGTTCTTTCGCCTCCTCTACAAGGTTTTGATTGGCCTGAGTCAATTGCTCGGTTCGTCTTTCTACGCGCCGTTCCATTTCCTCGTTCGACTCTTTTAAGACGCGGTTCGCTCCATCGACGGTCGATAGCATGTCGTTGAAGACATCCGTAAGGTCGCCGAGTTCGTCCTTCGAAAACTTTCGGGCTCGTACGGAAAAGTCTTTGTTCGATGCGACTTTATTGGCAGTGGACGATAATTCCAAGATGGGGCGAGTGAGGGAACTCTGAAACCAAAGAGCCCCGACCATAGTTACAAAAAGCCCAACCCCCGCCACTGCGAAAGCCATGCCCGTATATCGTTTGAAGCGATTATCTACATCGGATAAAGTACGTTCCAGAAAAATGGCTCCGACCTCAATGTTGTTTTGCAATATTGGGCGAACGACCCAAGTTGATTTATCGCCCCAGAATTCCACTGTTGTCTTGTCGACCTTCGGGAAGTGATTCCTTTCCTTGTCCCGTTGGTATCCAACGAAGAACTCATGCTCAATGGTCTCTGGTCCTGATACTGAATGAGTCCTGTACACCGCGGCGTGAATAATGTTCGTTTGGTCGCCAAGTCTCTTCAGATCCTCATTCACGGTTTGTCTGTCATTAAATTGCAACGCCGTTCCTAGGTTGTGTGCCATGCTCTCGGCTTGGGCGTTTAGATTCTCGCGAATGAGAGCGCGCGTCGCCGAAACATCCACAGTCACGAAACTTACTGCAGCCAAAACCATACCAAAACAGACGGCGGCAAAGGTGGACAGCATAACCTTCCTGCGGAAGCGAAATCCCCACCCCATAGGCACAATGAATTTCCGGAGGGAACCGACGGTTTTCCCGCTTGCCATCTTTTCCTTTTGTTTCCCTATAGCCAATCTTAAGATATTAAGGTGTTAATAAGAGCCGAAACTCTTGCTGGATTCCTTTCGAGATCATCCGGGAATGAACGAACCCATCGAACGCGAAAGCGAGATGCTTCAAGCAGATTCCGCGACACCCTCTTCGTTCAACTCCTGAATAGCTCGTATTGACAATTCCAGAAGTCTTTCGGGAGAACCTGGTTCTTCCCTTTCAAGAAAGTCCGCCAAATAATTCTTGAAGGCTTCTTCATTCCGAACAATATCAGAATCATTGCGCGAAAGCCGCGTGATTTCTTCTTGAAAAACCGCGTGCAGGCGATTCGTTTTCTCGTTTGCATGTTCGGTGGATTCCTCTTTCCGCCGCAACCGAGCGATGCCTTCAAATACAGCAGTTCCAAGGATTTCCCCGTAAAACTCTTGGTTGCGAGCTTTAAGTAAATGATCTGAAAAGACCTGTTCCGCTTTGGTGGCGGCGGTGTCTGCAGTTTCGTCTGTGAAAAAAATGAATTCGGCATTGGCCAAGTTGTGAACCTTGAGCAGGTCGACGAGATCTTCGCTGCTCACGTCCGGCAAACCACGACGGATCGCGACGAGAGGAAAATCCTTCAACCGAGAAGCCATAAGAGCCTGATTCCCGTCGCGACTTACTACGCAGGTGAAGCCAATGTTTTGAAGGGTATCAACAAGTTGTTCGGATTCTGTGGAAGAACTGTCTACCAGCAGAATATGCTTGGGTGCTGTTTGTTGAACGTCGTCGTGACGTTTTTGAAGCACATGCCAATTTTCTGCACTGTCAAAAAGGTCTATTGTCGACCGTGCCTTTGGGGTGGAAAGGGTGGTGTTCATGGGGTTAGTTGTAGGGATTGCAGGGATTGCAATACTAAATTTCATTTAATTCATACACATTAGGCAACGACGAGACCGTCTGTCAAGTTTAGGACCAAAAGACTTTTAAAGTACAACGATTGCAACCCCGCCAAAAGAAATCAGGGCTCCTAGTACTTTTGTGCAGTTTAGTTTTTCGCCAAGAAACCAGTAGGCTAAACCAAGAATAAAGAAAGTGGATGTTTGGTTGAGGATTGAAGCTACGGAAGCCTCTAAAAGTCGATAACCTTGAATCCACAGACACATAGCGAAAAAAGCGGGTATGCAAATACCGACCCATACGCGCAGGTGAGGGAATTTCGGAGATGTTGAAAGTTTGGCGAACATTCGAAATTTCCCGACAGCGATCAAGCCCAAGAAACCGCTCGCTATTCCGGCCAGCATGCGAATCTCCATCGCAGCGAAGAAAGGAGCTTTTTCCAGAACGGGTTTGGCGAGAACTATTGCTCCCGCCATGGAAACCATTGCGGCGATGCCATAGGCAATTCCTCGCGAGAGTTTTTTGACTTTGCCTGAATTTCGCTCTGGTAGAGTAGCGATTAGAATGCCGGCGACAACGAGTAGTCCGCCACCGATACGATTCAGGGTGAATTGTTCTCCGAGAGCAAACCATGCAAAAATAATCACGAAAGGTGAATAAAGGGAGTCCAAGATAGCGCTCCGGCCGGCACCCAGAAGATTTAGCGAAGCGAGCAAAAACCAATCTGCGATACAGACTCCGACCACGCCACTGAGGACAAGAATCCAAGTGTCCGATGACGAGAACAATTTCCATGCATCGAATTCGAAAATAAACACTGCGGGGAGGAGGAGGAGAGCGATGCCGATGTTCTTGAGCAAATTGAGCTCGAAAGGAGGAACGATTTCTCCTGCTCGCTTTAGGGAAATCGTCACAATGGCCCAGAGCAGGGCGCATGTGACAGAGCAAATCTCGCCAATTCCCGGATTCACCCGAGTGCCAGACCCCAAGCTTCTTGAGCGAGAGAAAAAAGATCTTCATGAATGGAAAGAGCTCCGAGGTGTTCAAGTTGTTTTGCCGAGTGTGTGCCAGTGGTAACGAGCCTACAGCTCATTCCCACATTTGCCGCGGAATCGAAGTCGAATGGAGAGTCCCCGACTAAAAGCGATTCTTCTGCCGAGGCATCTAGAAGCTTAAGTGCGTGACGTGTGAATTCTGCATCAGGTTTTCGCCAAGGGGTATCCTTTACGCCAAAAACTTGTTCGACTAATGGAGTAAACCCAAGGTGGTCACAAGCGGCTCGAGCGTGCCTGCCCACTTTGTTGGTAAAGATGGCTGTTTTTTCACCACGCTCCCGTAAGGCTTGGAGTAGCTCCATGGAGCCAGGCATAGCATCAAGTCCTTCCAGCATGACTTCTTCAAAGATGGTCGGATAAATTTCTAATCCTCGTTGAACCAAATCAGGCCCAACGAGATTTTTCATTGTCATGTCTGCCGAACCACCCACGGCCGAACGGACGGTGGCATAATCGGCAGGTTCTAGTCCGAGCTCCTCCATCGCTCGAGCATAAGCCCGATGAATGGCCGTGAATTGGTCGATGAGAGTCCCATCAAGGTCGAAGAGTATTGCGTGCAAGAGAATTGCCCTTTGTCTTTAAGTGGTTTGTAATGAATTGTTCTATCCGATGCCAAATCAAAGTAACGAACGCGTGACTAACTTCCGATGACTGAGGAGCAAGGACAATCGCCCTTAGCTCGCATGAACTGCAAAGTGGAAGAGGGCGTTTTGCATTGCCGTTTTACAGGACGTTGGACGATTGATACGGCCAAGCGAGAGACTTCTCGGGGGTCATGGAGGCGTGCATTGACCGATAAAAAAGATATCAGAAAAGTTTCATTTGAGATAGGGAAAGGTGTTGGCTGGGATTCGGTTTTGGTTGTTTTCATCCGCTCCTGCCTAAGCGATTGCAAGGAAAGTAAACTTTCTGTCGATATGTCTCGTTTGCCTTCGGGTTTGTGCAAACTGTTTCTCATGACTGAAGAGAAGCTCATGGACAAAGTCGAACTCGATGGGGGCGAGCCGGGTTTTCTGACTGCCGTGGGCGAACTGATATTCGCCGCCGCCGAAGCGATTTTGTCTTCCGTTCATTTCCTTGGCGAATGGACTCTTTCCCTGTTTCGCCTTTTTAGATTCAAAGCACGCTTTAGAGCAAGCGACTTCCTTGACTCATGTCGAGCTTGTGGCGCATCTGCTCTGCCCATTGTAACTTTGGTTAGCTTTCTGACGGGTCTGACGATGGCCTTCGTGGGGAGTGTTCAGTTGGCAAAATTCAACGCCCGCATCTACGTTGCCGATTTGGTGAGCCTTGCCATGGTTCGCGAAATGGGAGGTCTGATGGTTGCCATCGTTATGGCGGGACGCACGGGCGCAGCCTTTGCCGCCGAACTTGGAAACATGAAATTAAACGAGGAAATCGATTCCTTGCGCACCTTTGGAATCTCTCCCATGGATTTCCTTATTCTGCCGCGAACCTTGGCCTTGTTCGTGATGATTCCCATGCTGACTCTTTACGCTGACGTGGTCGGTATGCTTGGTGGCATGGTTGTGGGGCTGTTCGTGATGGATTTCTCCTTGCACCATTATATCGAGCAGACTCAGACTGCACTTAGCTCTATGTGGGATATTTACTCGGGTCTTGCAAAGACCATTTTCTTCGGAGGTATCATTGGTCTGGTCGGATGTAAAAAAGGACTGAATTGTGGGAATGATTCCGCAGCCCTTGGTGAGGCTGTCACCTCGGCTGTGGTTACGAGCATTACCCTAGTCGTGGTAGCAGACGCATTGTTCGAGGTCTTCTACAGTATTATGGGTTGGCGATGAACTCGGAGGACAAAAATATTTCCCTCCCCATCGTTTCTGCCGAAGGTGTTTCCCTTGCTTATGGTGAGTACGTTGTGTTGCACGACGTCACTTTCAACGCGATTAGGGGGCAAGCTCTAGTCGTCATGGGAGGCAGTGGTTGTGGGAAGAGCACTTTACTGAAATCGCTTGTTGGTCTTCTCGAGCCCGTTTCCGGGGCGATTCGTTACGGGGATCAGGATTTCTGGGCAAGCGACAATCAAAAACGTGATGAAATCTCAAGACGCTTCGGTATCCTTTATCAAGGTGGAGCTCTATGGAGTTCGATGAGTCTGTTGGAAAACGTTTCCTTTCCGCTCGAGATGTATACCGAACTCTCACCCAAGGAAGTAAGAGAGATTGCCGAATACAAACTATCTCTGGTGGGGCTTTCAGGTTTTGGGGGCTTTCGCCCTGCTCAGCTTAGTGGCGGTATGCGCAAGCGTGGCGGATTGGCTCGAGCCATGTCCCTCGATCCTGAAATCCTCTTTTTTGACGAACCTTCCGCCGGACTCGATCCGCTGAGTTCGAGACGATTGGACGACCTAATACTTGAGCTCAAGGAGACTTTAGGCATAACCTTTATTGTCGTGACGCACGAACTTCCCAGCATTTTTGCTATTGCCGATGACTCCATATTCCTAGATGCGGAGACCAAGACTCTTTTAGCCTGCGGTCATCCGGCAACTCTTAGGGACGAATGTCCGGAGGAAAAGGTGCGGCGCTTCCTTTTACGGCAATCGAACTTATCTTAACTCTAGCGTTGCGACCAATGCTTTCATGCTATTAACCTAAAATAAAGTGAAGAGAAAAGGACACGCTACTCTTGTGGGAGCTTTTGTCGTTGGGGCTTTTGCAGTCTTTGCCGGCTTTGTTGTGTTTACAGGAGGTTTGACCAGTTTACGGGATAAAAACGAACGATTTGTCCTCGTGTTTCGTGAAAACATATATGGCCTCAAGGAAGGAGGTAAGGTCACCTTGAACGGGGTGCGCATTGGCCGAGTTGAACGCTTTTTCCTAGGTGCTGCCGAGCAGGATGCCCCAGTTCCCATCCTTGTTGAAATCGATCGGAGGCTAGTTCTGCGTCATATGGATGAGACAGGTAACGAACTGTTTGATTCCGATGGTGAATTTCGGGACGATGTTCTTCCACGCATCCAAGGACAGCTTGTGCAGGAAAGCTTTGTCACGGGTATACAGTACGTCAATCTGGAGTACCATTCATTGCAAGTTGATGCGAATATGACTACCCGGCATGGATACCGGCAGATTCTTACTCAAGCATCAACTATGGAACAACTAAGTGAAAACTTAGATCCTGAGTACATAGGGAAGCAGCTTACGAGCTTATTGAAAACAGCAAACCAAAGGTTGGAGGAACTGAATGTCATTGCCATCAAGGAATCCTTTCAGTCTGCAGCTTTGGATTTTAGCTCTTTCATCAAGAAGTTTAGTGATGATTTTGCTCCCCTTGGACCGAAATTAGGAGTCGCTTCAGATGAAGCCACCCAGACAATGGCCGAATTGAGGAAACTGTCTTCAGCAGTAAATAAAATGCTGGACCCTTCATCCGACTTCCGCTTCGATTTTGGCGAGACTCTGCGCGAGATTTCAGCCAGCATGAAAGCTCTCAAAACCCTTGCCGAACTTCTTGAGCGTAACCCTCAAGCAATCATAAGAGGCCGGGGCGAAGATCAAAAATGAAGTTTAAAATGATCAGTGTTGTTATTTTCATTGTCCTAATGGCAATAGGTGCCTGTGTCAGTGTCGTTCCCGAATCAACCCATGTCGAACCCACGAATTATTTACTTGCCCCGCTGGACTCGAATTTATCCTCCTCCGATTCGGACTTTCTGAATGGTAGGTCTTTTTATGTTCGGCAGGTAGAGGTAGCCCCTTACCTGGAAGGCAGTGGATTGGTTTCTCGTGCCGATTCAACCAAGGTGGAATTCTCTAATTTGCATCGCTGGGGAGAACCACTTGACGAAGGCATCGCCCGTGTTATAGCTAAAAACCTTTCAAATGTTTTGGGTACGCTTAACTATTCCGCATATCCTCATCGAAAAAAGCCTCAATGCGAGTTGGAGGTAGGATTGCATGTTGAACGCTTTGAGCAAATCCCCGGAGCTAAGGTGATACTGGTCGGGACATGGCAGATCTTCTTTGATGACCAGCAAGTTTACACCGAAGCCTTGTCGGAAAAAATCAAACTTACTTCTCCTGCCACCAGTCGAGACAAAGTTTCTCAAGTGAAGGCGCTGAGTCAAGCTTTGGGAAAAGTTTCCGAGCATATCGCCGCCGGTTTAGTTCTGCGCTTGGGAAAAAATAATATTTTTCCATAAGCATAAATTAGTCTCCAAGAAGAAAAGTCGATATGGCTATGTTTTTTGCAGCGACTGTAATCGTTCTTGGAACATGGGGAGTGGTGTTTTTGTATTTTCGTACCCGAGCTAAAGACGCTCAACGCTTGGATGTCGAAATGAGCGAAGATTTCTCAGAGGAGTTCGAACTCGATGGTCAGGGGCAACCTTCTGAGAGGGGCATGGAAGAGTTGGTCGAATGGTTGGAGGATGATCTACGAGAAAGTCGCCTTGTTCAATCGGTGGAAATCGAAAGTTTTCAGGAACTCCCTCAAAAACAAGGCGATAAAACCTGATGGCATTTGCCTCAGACAGTTCGTCCCTCCAAATTGCATCCCTTGCATCAGTCATCTTCAGTTTAAAATAGAACTATCATCCCTTTTTTCTGGAATCTCTCTGGTCCTAAGTCTAATTTGATGTTCTCTAAACCTATGAAATACTTAATGAAATTCCTAACCTGCTTTCTCTTAACTATTTTCAGCTTTTCTGCTCGGGCAGAAAATTGGCCGAATTGGCGTGGGCCGAATCACGATGGATCTACCTCCTCGTCAAAACCGGCGCCCGTTAAATTCGATCCCAAGAATCGTGTGAAGTGGAAGGTCCCTCTACCCGGTGCATCATCAGGTACGCCTATAGTCTGGGGTGATCGAGTCTTCCTTTCTTCAATTAGAATTTCCGATCCCAAAACTGGCGCGGGCCAGTTACTTGCAATGTGCGTGGATCGATCAACTGGAAAAATCCTCTGGGAACAAAACGCCGGAAGTGGTTATCGACCGGGAAAAGGAGACGGTTTTGATTATCAACTCGATTCCAAGGCGACCTATGCAAGCGCTTCCCCCGTTACCGACGGGCACCTCGTCGTTTTTTCCTACGGCAACGGGGACTTGGTTGCCTTCGATATGGGAGGCAAGGAACTTTGGCGACGCAACATACAAAAAGACTATGGTGATTTCTGTTTTCAGTGGACTTTTTCCGCGTCTGCCACTCTCCATGCCGGCAAGCTATACCTGCCGGTCCTCCAAAGAAACGAACCCGTACACGGAAGAGGCAAACCCAACGCCCCTTCGTTTCTGCTCTGCATGAACCCCGAAACCGGCAAGACCATTTGGCAACATGAGCGACAATCGGACGCCAACAAGGAATCTCTAGAGTCTTTCGGCACGATTATCCCACACAAAGGCCAATTGCTCGTAGCTGGCGGAGATGTTCTTACTGGACATGACCCCGCTACCGGAAATGAAATTTGGCGGTGGGGAACATGGAACCCCGGGCACAAGCAGCAGTGGTGGCGCCTGGTTCCTTCTCCCGTAGCAGGATCGGGTGTGGTTCTGGCATGTGCTCCTAAAAAGGCACCCGTTTATGCGGTCAAACTGGGTTTCACCAACACCCGTTCCGGCAAGGACGACTTAGCTTGGGAAAGCTCAGCCAATCCACAAGTCACCTCTGATGTGCCCACTCCGCTCTTTTATGGCGGAAAGTTCTATGTCCTCAGCGATCTTAAGAAAACATTATCCTGCATCCAACCGAAGAGCGGCAAGGTGGAGTGGTCTACGATCATGCCGGGCAAGTACAAGTGGCGAGCTTCTCCTACGGCTGCATCTGGAAATATCTATACTATGAACCATAATGGTGAGGTTATTGTGATAGATGCCAAAGACGGATCGATTCTCCATTCTGCCAAGATGGGCAAGAGTTACGATGACAATACTCGAGCTTCGGTTGCCATTTCCGACGGTCAACTCTTTATCCGCACCAATGAAAATTTGTATTGCATTCATTAGCATAAATTTAGATATTATATTCCCTTTTTAATTTTCCCATCCACCACACCCGCGCCGGGCGGCACCCGCCAACACCGCCGTCCGGCGCTTTTTTTTGCCTAGATTTCCGCCTCGTTTTTCGTCATGTTAAAAAGCATGCCTTACATGTGTGCCTCATTAAACCGCGATGCTTGGTTCTTCTTCCTTGTTTTTGTTGTCGCATCAGTTTTTTCTTCCGCTCAAGGTATCGGCATTAATGATTTCAGCTCACTGGAAAATCGGACCCAATCATTGTCCGAGAGGCTTAACGCCCACGAAGCCTTGTTAGCCGAAATTCTCTCGAGACCAGATCCCTTATATTCACGGCCAAGACTACCTCAACCGAAACCTTCTCAACCCGTTCCGCCTGCTCCCCGACCGATAGGGCCGGTGCCCAAACCCGGAACTATTCCCGGCGGTCGTCTCCCAGTTCCTCGGTATGACCGTACGCAACCGAAACCGGATTCCGATACATCAACCCCAACTCCTGCCTCTCAATGGGGGGAATCAGACATGCCATTGCGGAGTGATGGGTATTATCTGGGACTGTTGGGAGGTAATGTACTACCACTGAACAGTGGGGTTCGATGGGGGCACGGTTTGGGTGGCGCCTCGATGCAATTTGAAAATGGGTATCTAGCCGGCGTCTTGTTGGGGCGGGACTTCGGCT
>JABHOU010000639.1 GCA_018695085.1 Opitutia bacterium
AGGGTGGTGGAGGCGTAATAGGCTTGGATGATCTCCTTGCGTTTTTCCATCGACAGGTCGCGTTGGTGCGGACGATCGGGTAGGGCGGCGCGTGGTATGTCGTCTCGGTCACCATCTTTCTCGAGGATCGGCTTGATCTTGTTCAATGGGTAATGCTTGGCATGGTGAGTCGGTGCTACGTAGGGTGTGTGCGGACGATAGAACCCAAGGGCCAGAAAGAAAGGTTTCCCTGTTTTCTTCGGGTGATTTTTCTCGAGTAACCTAATGGCCTCCAAGGCGGCTTGGCCATCGGTATGATCTTCATCCTTGGATTCGACTATCCGCCACGAGATGGTGCCGCCGTATTTTCCTTTGACGAGGGTTTTAACTGGTTCCAGTTCGGTCCTGTCTATGCCGATGGGGTTGACGGTTTCGTGCCAGGAGGCAGGGTCGTCCTCTCCGGGTGTGCCGATTTGAAGAGGTACTCCGTAATGATAGAGTTTGCCTATGCGGGAAACATGGTAGCCGTTATTCTTAAAAAGTTGCGGCAGGGTAACCAGGTCGGGATGCCTTTGCCGAAAGTTGCCTGCGTTTGAGAGTACGCCGGTTTGCTCGGGGTAGAGCCCGGTGAGGAAGGATGATCGGCTAGGGTTGCAGACGGGATATTGGCAATAGGCTCGATCGAAGCGAAGCCCGCTTTTTGCCAATCGGTCGACGTTAGGGGAGCGGACGAGAGGGTGACCATAGCAACCGAGGTCGGCGTTTAGATCGTCCACCGCAACGAAGAGTACATTCGGTTTTGCCTTGGGCTTTGTGGCCAATGCGGACAGAACATGGGCATTGCCGACGTTTAACTGGGAGGCCTTTGCCTGAGGCAGAACATATCGAGCGATGGGCTTTCGGGTTTCCGCTTCGCTAAGTTGCCAGACATGCGTCGCGAAACTGTTTATGTGCCGTTGATCGCCAGGCCGGAGGTGGGTCGCTTGAGATAGCTTGCCTTCGAAATTCACCCACTCGAGGCGTAAGGAATGAACCGAGTAATTGTGAACAAAGAATTCGGTTCTCCTGTTAGAGAAACCGGACTGCTCGGCCTTCTTCGATTCGATTGGCAGAGGCTCGACTTCCGGGGCGTTTTCAGGGGCTAGGCTGACGAGACCTCGTTCGTATGATTTTTGCCAGTCGATGAGGCGTTGAGGCCACTTGAATTCCGGTCCTTTGCTTAAATCGAAGCCCTTCATGTGGTCGGACGCAGGTTTGCGCTCGGATGGCTTGCGGTAGACCCACTTGCGTTTTCCGAACACTTCCTCGATTAGCTTGGCGAGGGCGGGGTCGTATGCCTGTAGTTCCTTGCGGGTGTTGACGTGGTTGTGCTCGAAGTCGTTCTGTCGATTCGATCCGTACCAGGACTGTACGCCTTCGGCCCAATATTCCATTACGTTGGTGGCGGCATAGGTGCTTTTCCATAGACCTTCCTTTGTGGCTTTGGCGAAGACATCATCGAGCCGATCCTGAAAAGTGGGGTCTAGGGCGTTCAATCCCATTTCATGGATTGCGTGGGCAAATTCGTGAATAAGGATGTTTTCGGTTTCATATGGATCGCCTGGCATCTCGATGAGATTCTCCTCTCCGCAACTTACGCAAGGACTCTCGCTTCTTGAATCGGCTCCCAGTCCGCGGGCTCGCTTGTCCCAGTAGAGGGAGGGATAGAGGTGGGAATGTTCGGGTACGTCGGTGGTGTACTCGTCACTCGCCATGATGGCCAAGCGGGTTTTTCCGGCATCCATTTTTGCGAGCAGTTCGTCCCGCTCGCCCATCATTTGGCGGATGATGTATCCAGCTTCGCTCAAGGCGTAGTCGGAAACTTTTTTTGATCCGACGATGGAGAATCCGCCGACCATCACTCGTTTTTGGTAGAACGGATCGAGGTCTAGTCTTTCGCGTTCCTCATCTGGAATAGGGTGAACGGTCAAGTCATCTTTGCCCCAAGCATGTAATAAGAAGAGGAAGAAGAAAAAAAAGGGCAGTATGTTTTTCATGGGCTTACGCCACTTGGTTAATTCTTATTTGCGGAAGGCCTCATGCTTGGTGTCTCCCCCGCTTAGAACATAGGCGACGAGATCCATTATTTCCTCCTTTTGCATCATGTTCAACAAGCCCGGGGGCATGGGCGAAACTGTAGAGGGTTCGATGCTGGCTACGTCTGGACGGTTGACGTTGACTCGCTGATTGGGGTCGAACATGTCGGTGTTCAAGGTTACGCGGTCACCACTTAAATTAACCACTACGCCGGTCAATATGTCGCCTTTTTTCATTTTTACGATGGTGGGCACGAATTGCTCGTTGATCTCCTTGCTGGGGTTGATGATCTGTTCCAACAGGTCGTGGGTCGAGTAACGTCCGCCGGCTCCGGTTAGGTCGGGACCCGTCATGCCACCTTCGTTTCCAAAGCGGTGGCAGGCGAAGCAACCGCCCGCGGCAAACATCTTGCGGCCCTGGGAAAAGCTCCTACCTTTCAGGTCGGAGGTGGCTTGGCTGAGTTCGTCCAAGGTCCATTGCTTGACGTATTTCCTGCCAATCATTGCCTCGGCCATGATTTCGAACGGTGTCTTGCTCTCAGGTTTCTTGGCTAGCAAATTCTTGAAATCCGTTTGTTCCTCCTTGCTCAAACTGGCCACGGCGTCGTTACGAATAAACTCGATGAACTTGCTGAAACTGGCACCGCCACGATAATTTGCGGCCTTCAGGAACCAGTTGAAATAGGACGTTCGCAATTTCTTGTTCCAGCCGGCTTTAAGCATGCGAAGGGAGCGGGCATACTCGATTTGTTCTTCTTGGGTGGGAGCTGCCAGTAGCAACTCCATTGCCTTTGTTGCCGTGGATGGTGCTTGAAGAAACGCCAAGGTTTCGCAGAGCAACCAGTTTTGATTGAAGGTGGGAGCGGGAAAATGAGGGTCCAACTGCTTCACGATCCGGTTGATCGTTGGTTTGTCTGGTTTGCCGAACCGCACGAGAACGACATGATAGGTTCGGACCAAGATCAGCCGTTGCTCCTCGTTCAATTGCTCCCAGTCCACTTGGCCGAGGGATTGAAAGATTTTTTTGGCCATGGCCTGATCCGGCGGAGGATCGGATGGTTGTCGGTTGACGGGGTCGATTCCCGTCACCTTGGCCAATCCGAGAAGCAGGGCGACTCGCTTGCCATGGCTCTTCTCCTTCAAGGCGCGGTTGGACCACTGTTTGACGGGTTGATGCTGTACTGCCGTAAGGGCTGCCCAGCGCACGAAGCGGTCGCTGTGATCGAGGTGCGGCCAAGCAGCCTTTAGTGCCTTGGGGTTGGGTCCTTGGTGGAGTTCTTCCAAGTCTCGCCTCA
>JABHOU010000183.1 GCA_018695085.1 Opitutia bacterium
CAGACTTGGGAAAGAGGATCAAGGCAAGGTGGACGAGTATCTCGACTCCATACGCGCTTTGGAAAAGCGTGTCGAACGAACCAGTCAGTGGACGCACCAGCCCTTGCCGACCGTCGACACCAAGGGATTGAACCTCGAGGTTTCCCATAAAGACCCCGAGGAATACACTCGATGCATGTATGACCTGCTTTATCTTGCCTTCCAGACCGATTCCACCCGTTTCGCCACCCTCATGCTGGAAAGCGAGCACTCCAGTGGCAGCGAATTGTGGAACTACGCAAACTACGTGCTCGGGTACAAGGGCGCCACCCACGACATCGCCCACAAGCGACCGACCGAATCAGGGCAGTGGGACAATTGGCGGGCCAAGCAGCATGCCTATTTTCTAGAGCGCTTGCGGAATACTCCCGAAGGGGATAGCAACATGCTGGACCAGACGGTGGTCGTCTGGGGGTCGGCTCACCCCCATGCCTCGCACAGTACGAAGAACTATCCCATTCAAGTGGCGGGTGGAAAAGCGCTTGGATTCAAACACGGGAACCTGCACTCGTTTGAAGGAGAGAAAAAGGTGCCGTTGGCAAACCTGTTCGTTTCGATGCTTCATGGGGTGAACGCACCGGTCAAGTCTTTTGCCGACAGCACAGGAATGATGACCGAGTTGATGGCCTAGGCTTGATCTTTCTTTGTGCCAGTTCCTTTTGACCGTACCTGTTTTCGGAGAAACCCAGTTGATCAATTACCGTATCACATAATGAAAAAACCTAACTTTTTGCTTTTCGCGACCTTGTTCTTCTCTTTGATATTCGGGCAGAACCTTTGGGCCGTCGATCCCTTGAAGACGCATGGCATATTCCGCAGCAACATGGTTTTGCAACGCGACAAGCCCATCACCATCTGGGGGTGGGCTCCGGTTGGAACCGAGGTCGAGGTCTCGTTCGGCAAACGATCCGCCAAAGGCAAGGCAGCGGAAGGGAAGGGGAGGTGGCAGGTTACCTTTGACTCCCAGTCAGCAAATTCCGAAGGACAAGAACTTGTGGTGAAGGCGGGCAAGGAAGTCATTCGGATGGAAAATATCCTGATCGGCGATCTCTGGGTGATGAATGGTCAAAGCAACATGGCCTTTGCGTTGAAAGCCGTTTACCAAAATGCCTTTGAGTCGGCCCAGGCCCACTTGCCTTTGATGCGTCATGTCCGGATCAACTCCTATGCGGAATCCGAGCATGTCGAAACCGACCTGGAGGAGAAGGATCTCAATGGGAACGATCCGGACAAGAATTGGAAAGTGGTCATGCCCGAGGTCGCTTTGGATATGGGGGCGATCGGATACGTTTTCGGTTCTCGGCTTCAGCGCGCCTTGCAAATACCAATCGGCATCATCGACAATTCGCGCGGCGGCGCTTCACTGGAGAGCTTGGTGCCCCGTCATAAGTTCAAGGAGCACCCGATGGCAGTGGAATATCTGGCCTGGGTGGATAAGCGTTATGCCGAGTTCGACTGGGATGAGGCACTGAAGAAGCCGATTGAGAAATGGGAAAAAACCGTAGCCGAGCAGCTCAAGAAGGGTGTTGCCGAGGACATGCTGCCGCACAAGCCGGTCCGTGAGACTTTGCGCTCGTGGAATGTCCCCGGGCGTAGCCCCAGTGACGCCGCTTCCTGTTACAACGGTATGTTCGGGGTGTTCAAGGGCCTGAATATCAAGGGTGTTGCCTTCCATCAAGGCTTCAACAACGCCATGATGAACACCAGTTGCAAGCCCAGGTTCTATCGAGTCCTGATGAAACTGATGGTGGATGGCTGGAGAGAGGATTTCAATGATCCGCAATTGCCCGTAGCCATCCTCGGCCTGTGTGCCGGAGGCAAGGCTCAGACGCGTCTTAATTTCGAGGAACAGGGTTTTTCTTCTGCGGCTTATATTCGCGAATCGCAACGCTTGGGACTCGCGGACGTCAAGGAGGTTGCGAACACGGCCTTCATTCCTTCCTACGACCAGAAGATTCCCCAGTTGCATACCAAGAAAAAGAAGGAACTGGGAATCCGTACCGCCCGCTGGGCCTTGAAGACGGTTTATGGGATGGAGGACGTCGTGTGGGACACGACCAAGCTTCTCTCCGCAGAATCCGAGGACGGAAAGATTCTGCTTACCTTCGACAAACCCGTCTTGCCCGATGACTTCGGTTCCGAATTCGAAGGGTTTTCCATTGCCGACAAGTCGGGCGTTTACTACCTCGCTCATGCGGTACCTGTTCAGGTCAGAGACAAGAAGGAGCGAAACAAACAGATCCTGGTTTCCTCGCCAATGGTCAAGGAACCGGTATCCGTCCGATACGCCTGGGCCCGGGCCCCCATGGGCAACCTCAAGGTGGACGGGATTCC
>JABHOU010000442.1 GCA_018695085.1 Opitutia bacterium
AGAGTTTCCGTATCCCGTCCGTGATCACTTCGATCGTCCGCTCGATTTCGGGGTCGCCGTGGGCAGTGCTCAGGAAGCATGTCTCGAATGCCGAGGGTGGCAGATATACTCCTTCATCCAAAGCATGGCTGAACAAGGTCTTGAATTGCTCGGTCTTCGTTTCCACGGCTTGCTCGAAATTCATCACGGGATCTTCCGAGAAGAACAGGCACAGCATCGAACCGACTTGAGGAACCTGCAGGGGAATCCCTGCGCTCGAGGCAGCTTCGCGAATGCCGTCGGCCAACTTCTCGCCCAGCTCGGCGAGGCGAGGGTAGGGGTCTTCTTCCTCCAATATGCGCAAGGCGGCAATTCCGGCGGCCATAGCGAGCGGATTGCCGCTTAGGGTACCAGCTTGATACACGGGCCCGTCGGGGGCCAAATGGTCCATTACTTCGGCTCGCCCGCCAAAGGCGCCTACGGGAAGCCCCCCGCCGATGATCTTTCCCATCGCGGTCAAGTCCGGCGTAACACCCTCCCGTTGCTGCACGCCGCCTAGGGCCACGCGAAAACCGGTCATCACCTCGTCGAAGATGAGCAGAGTCTCATGTACGTCGCAGATGGCCCGAAGGAACGGAAGAAAGGTAGGCTCGGGTAGGATTAGACCACAATTCGCGGGATAGGGCTCGAGTATGATGGCGGCAATGTCTTCTCCGGCTTCATCGAAGGCGGTCCGTATGGCCTCCTCGTCGTTGTAGGGAAGGACGATGGTTTCGCGAGCGAAACTTTCCGGGATGCCAGCGCTGTCGGGGTTCCCGAAGGTCAAGGCGCCTGATCCCGCCTTCACGAGCAAGCTGTCGACGTGTCCGTGGTAACAACCCGAGAACTTTATGATCTTCGATCGCCCGGTAAACCCGCGGGCCAGTCGGATGGTCGACATCGTGGCCTCGGTTCCGCTGTTGCACATCCGCACCTTCTCCACCGATGGCACGATCCTTACGATCCGTTCGGCCATCTCCACCTCGGAGGGTCCGGGCGTCCCGAAGCTCGTTCCCTTGGACAAGGCCTCGGACACCGCTTCGCGAATGGCAGGATTGTTGTGCCCGAGAATGGAAGGCCCCCAAGTGCACACATAGTCGATCAGCTCGCGATCGTCGGCGGTGGTCAACCGACAACCACTCGCCTCCTTGGTGAAAAATGGGGTGCCGCCCACGGACCGGAAGGCCCGCACAGGTGAATTTACGCCGCCAGGAATCAATTCCTTGGCATGTTCGAAAAGTTCTTTGGATACGTTCATGGATAAGAAAGGGTCAACCTAGATATTTTTGGACGATGGGTATGCGTCGTCCCACGCCGAATGCGAGCGGGGTCGTCTTCAACCCGGGCGCCGCCTGTTTGCGCTTGTACTCGTTGCGGTCCACCTTGCGGACGACATCCACCACAACGGCTTCCTCGAAACCCGCAACCACGATCTCTTCCGTCGACTCGTGCCTCTCCACATAGCGTTTCAGGATGGCGTCCAGCACCTCGTAGTCGGGTAGGGAGTCACTGTCCACTTGGTCGGGACGTAATTCGGCCGAGGGCGGCTTTTCGATCGTTGAAACGGGTATCACCTCGCAGTCACGGTTCATATGGCGGGCGAGAGCGAACACCTGCGTCTTGGGAACATCGGATATCACGGCGAGCCCACCGCACATGTCCCCGTACAGGGTGCAGTAGCCAACCGCCAGCTCGCTCTTGTTGCCCGTGGTCAGAAGAAGCGCCCCCAGCTTGTTGGACACCGCCATCAGGAGAAGACCCCGTGCTCGGGCCTGCAGGTTTTCCTCGGTTACGTCGGCGGCAAGCCCGGCGAACAGGGGTTCCAGTTCAACGCTGGCCGCATCCACGATCGTTTGAATGGCCAGCGTCGAGTATTCAATACCGAGGTTGGTCGCCAAGGCGGCCGCATCATCCTTGCTATGTTCGCTTGAAATGGCCGAAGGCAGGCTGATGCCTATGACGTTTTCCGGTCCTAGTGCCTCGGCTGCGATGGCGGCAGTCACGGCGGAGTCGATACCACCGCTCAGCCCTACCAACCCTTTCGTGAAACCACTTTTGTGGGCATAGTCCCGTAGCCCAAGCACCAGAGCCTTGCGAAGGTTCTCCAGCGAGACGACATCGGATTCTCGGCCTATGCCCTCTTCGGAAAAGTCCACCACCCGGATAGCCTCCTCGAATGCAGGTAGGTGGGAGATTCGCTCGCCATCCGCATTCACTCCCATCGATGCTCCGTCGAAGATAAGCTCATCGTTGCCACCCACCAGGTTGACGTAGATCACAGGGCAACCGCACTTGGTCGCCACCTTGGCCAGTACCTCGCGTCGAACGGATTGCTTCCCTTGGTGCCATGGGCTGGCGGAAAGATTCAGGAGCAAATCGGGCGTGTTCTCTCGCACCTCGTTGAGTGGGTCGGTGGCATACAGTTCACCTGCTTCGTTCCAGACGTCCTCGCAAATAGTGACCGCTATCTTTTTCCCCTTGTGCTCCAAGATCAGGGAATCCTCACCCGGCTCGAAGTAGCGGGCCTCGTCGAATACGTCGTAGGTCGGCAACAATCGCTTGCGAGCTATGTGGGCCACCTTGCCCTCCACGCACCATGCGACTGCATTGTGGAAAGGTCGCCCGGCGTCCTTGCCCGACTTCTCCACGTACCCGATCACAGCCGGCGTGGGTCCGGTCTGTTCCGCAAAGGCGTTTAGGCGTTCCGCCAGCTCCGATACGAAACGCGTCTTCAGCAACAGGTCGCGCGGAGGATAACCGCAAAGAAACAACTCGGGATAAGCCACTAGGTCCACACCTTGTCCCACCAGTTGCTCGTAGGCGTCAATGGCTAGTGCCAAGTTGCCGTCCAGGTCGCCGACCGTCGCGTTCAATTGGGCGACGCCGATCCTCATCTCGTTGCAATCCTTTTATAATCGTTCATATAAGACCTTGATTATACAGAACATGAGCGACCAAAAGGCGAACCCAAAGGAATACGCATCCTTCATATTGGCATCCGGATCACCCCGACGACGCGAGTTGCTGGTGGACTTGGTAAAGGCTTTCGATGTGATTACCACCGAGGCCGAGGAACTCGTTTTCCACGACGACGGCCCCTCCGCTCTCGTCATGGAAAACGCCAGACGCAAGGCCCGACCCGTAGCCGAGTTCCGCACCGGAGCATGGGTTCTCGGAGCCGATACCATCGTGTCGATCGACAATGAGATCTTCGGCAAACCCGCCGACATCGCCGAGGCCGCCTCTATGCTACACCTCCTCTCCGGAAGAACCCATTGCGTCCGCACGGGAGTTTGCCTTGCCCACAAAGACTCCGCTTACGAGGAAGCCCGTGTGGAAACCAGCAAGGTCACGTTCCGCATGCTGACCGACGCCACCATCGACGCCTACTTCGCCGAGGTCGACCCCCTCGACAAGGCTGGGGGCTATGCCATTCAGACCCGTCCCGATCTCATAATCGACCGTTTCTCAGGTTCCCGTTCCAATGTAATCGGCCTCCCATTAGGAATGTTAGCTGACTGGCTTCGGGAAGTTAAGGTTCTTTGACTAATGCAGATGAACGCGTGCTTCAATTCATTGTTATTCACTAGCAAGTAAAGCATGTGCGAATTTGAACACTGATAGCTCAGAGATAATCCAATCAAAGAGAAAGCCGGCCCCTTTCGGGTCCGGCTTTCTCGGTAAAGCTTTGTTTTAGCGGGGTGCTACTTGCTTCCCTTGGTCTTAATGAGAACGCCACTTTTAAGACTCGCCGGAGGCTTGAGGTCAGCATCTTTCGGTCCAGCATTTTTCGGTGCCGTCCCCTTCCATTCGCAGACATAACCTTTGACCTTGCCGGAGAAGTCGGTGGCGTCCTTCCACTTGCCGTTTTGCCCATTGAGGACGAGAAAGTTGTAGCCGTTGGTGGCACTGGGTTGGTTTGCGTCCCAGTTCTTGAAGACAAATTTCTCGGCGTTGTCCCAAGTCCACTTGCCTTCTTCGAACTCATCGGCTCCGCCCAACCAGATGAGATTCCCCTTGGCTTGACGACGAATGAATTCGTTCTCTTGAATCGTGTTTACTGCTACTAGAGTACCTCCAAGGTCTTCGCAGGCAAACTTGGCTTCCCACCAAGTGCTGTTCGTGTCAAGAAAGGCCTTGTAGTGGTTACCCCGGAAAGGCACGGCGTCCTTCGGTGGCTCAACGTTTACGGCATGAACGGAAGCCGCAATTGCAAGCAGTGCGGAACCGACGAGTGCAGGTAAGTTTATATTCATATGTTAAGTACCATAATTCTTTTGTCACCCGACGCGCAATGAATTTTTTACAAAATCAACAAGTTTACAAAGAAAGACTAGAGGGGAGTTGCTCTTGACTTCGCTGCCGATAAAGACGATTGAAATACCTCTTGAATGTCCGAATAGAGATTGAATTCGTACATCCAGAGGTCGGGCCGTAGCGCAGTCTGGTAGCGCACTACGCTGGGGGTGTAGGGGTCGAGAGTTCGAATCTCTCCGGCCCGACCATTTTTTCTCACTATGTTCAAAAAGTTTTAACTTCGACTGGTTCCCACACGGATAATCGTGGTTCGTATTCTGCAACTACCTCTTGATTTCCTCTTTTGCGGGCACCGACGATAAGAATCCGGAGCTTCTTTATGAGGATTTCCTTGGTAAGGATCTGATCTTTTATTGATAGGATTTCCTCGGACAGGATTTTTTCAAGAGCTCGGATTCGATAGCGATCCAATCCCCAGACAGTGGTGGAGAGCTGATCCTCGTGACCGCCGTATTTTCTGACGAGAGCTTGGTCAAGATAGTGAACGGGTTCACGAGCGGTTATCCGGAGCCAGAGATCGTAGTCCTCGCACGCGGGGAAAGCTTCGTCGAAACCGCCGAGCTCTTCGAAAAAGTCTTTACGGATAAGGACAGATGAAGGGCAAATGCAACAGAGGCGCAGGCACCGGCGATAGAGATGACCACCCGACTTGGCGTATTCCTTGGGCTGATTGACCCGCCTGCCATTTCGGATCCAAATCTCGTCGGTGTGGCTTAACCGGAGTTCATGCTCAGTCGCCAGAGACGATAGTTGCCTCTCAAGTTTTTCGGGAAACCAAGCATCATCGGAGTCGAGAAAGGCAATCCATTCCCCGGAGGCCAAGGCGACCCCCGCGTTGCGGGCGGAACTGACACCTTTGTTTTCTTGGCGGTGAAGACGAACGGAGGAATAATCCCGGAGGACCATTTCGTCAGTGCCGTCAGTCGAGCCATCGTCTACCACGATCAGCTCCCAGTCGGAAAAGGTCTGCTTAAATACTGAATTCAAGGAGCGAGGGAGAGTTTCAATACGATCGTAGGTAGGAATAATAACCGAAACCTTCGGTATTGGTAAACTCTTTCCTGCTTTCGACATACTTCGAATAATGAGTAAAGGAGTGGAGCGAGATAGCTCAGCTTATTCAAGAACGCGAAAAATTCTTAGACCACTTCGATTCCAGGGTTCCGCCAATTTGCTTTTTGCCATTTTGCTGAGAGTATTTATGAACGGTTCTATGAGCAAGTCGATTGGATGGATTGGGACGGGCGTAATGGGATACCCGATGGCGGGACATTTACTGAGTGCAGGTTATGATGTTCGAATATATAATCGTACCAAGGACAAGGCTATCCCATTGATTCAGCAAGGAGCCCGATGGTGCGAATCTGCTGGAGATGCGTCGGAGGGGGCCGATTTTGTTTTCTCCATCGTCGGCTTTCCTCAAGACGTCGAAGAAATTTTTTTCGGCGAGAGGGGAATTTTGTCTACTGCGAAGAATGGATCGGTGGTCGTAGACATGACTACTTCCGAGCCGAGCTTGGCGGAACGCATTTATGAAACGGCCAAGGAGAAGGAGGTAAGTTCTCTGGACGCTCCCGTGAGCGGGGGAGACCTAGGTGCCCGCAACGCGACGCTCTCCATGATGGTGGGCGGCGACGAAGAATCCTTCCGGCAAACTAAGCCCCTTCTTGAGGTGATGGGCGAAAACATTTCTTGGTTCGGACCCGCGGGATCAGGACAGCGGGTAAAGATGAGCAACCAAATCCTTATTGCCACGACAATGATCGGCACAGTGGAGTCGCTTCTCTATGCGGTTCGCTCGGGACTGAAACCGAATGCCGTCATCGATTTAATCGGGAGCGGAGCCGCGGGTTGCTGGTCGATAAACAATTTGGGCCGGAGGATCGTAAAAGGTGATTACGCCCCGGGTTTTTTCATCAAGCATTTCGTCAAGGACATGAGCATTGCTCTACAGGATGCCGAACGTCTGGGTCTGAAACTTCCGGGTTTGTCCTTGGCGAAGGAGTTTTACGATCAAGCCGTCGAGGCAGGTCAGGGAAACGAAGGCACTCAGGCTTTGTATAAAGTGCTGGAGAGTATGAGTTCGGCCAAAACTTGATGTAGCGTTTGCGTAAAAGAACGTTTCCAACCTGAACAAAAGCCTGTAAAAGGATTCTTTTAAACAATTGTGAGAATCTTAATAACTGGAGGCGCAGGCTTCCTCGGCAGTCACCTTTGCGAGCGTTTGCTCGACCAAGGCCATGACATACTCTGCTTGGACAACTTCTTCACAGGGCGTAGACGCAACGTGGAACACTTGCTGGAAAAGAGGAGGTTTGAACTTCTTAGGCACGACATAGTGGATCCGTTTAAGGCGGAGGTCGACAGAATCTTCAACCTCGCTTGCCCGGCTTCGCCCGTCCATTACCAGTACAATCCCATCAAGACTACGAAGACTTCGGTCATGGGAGCCATCAATTGCTTGGGTCTGGCTAAACGCGTAAAGGCTCGCATCCTGCAAGCTTCCACCTCGGAAGTATACGGAGACCCGGACGTACACCCTCAACCGGAGTCCTATCGAGGGAACGTCAACCCGATCGGTTCCAGAGCCTGCTATGACGAGGGAAAGCGATGCGCGGAAACTCTATTTTTTGACTATCATCGAGAAAACGGTGTGGATATTCGCGTCATTCGGATTTTCAACACCTATGGCCCCCGGATGTGCCCTGACGACGGGCGAGTTGTTTCGAACTTCATAGTGCAAGCTCTCAAGGGAGAAGACATCACCCTGTACGGGGATGGTTCCCAGACCCGTTCCTTTTGCTATGTCGACGACTTGGTGGAGGGCATGATCAGGATCATGGAACAAGAAGAGTCCGTGGGACCAATCAACTTGGGCAATCCATTGGAATTCACAATTAGGCAACTGGCCGAAAAAGTTCTGGAGAAGACTGCTTCCGATTCGCGACTTATAGAAGAACCTCTTCCCGAAGACGACCCCACCCAACGCCGACCCGACGTATCCTTGGTGAAATCGCTTACGGACTGGACACCACAAATCGAACTGGACGAAGGTCTCGACAAGACCATTGCCTACTTCAAGAAAACCTTGTCTCTTTGACCTAAAGGTTGCCGCCGCAACTTCTGTCGGACCGAAACCGAACAATGAATCCACTCGCTCCATTCAAAACAATCTTAAGCAGCCTCAAAGGGCGTGGTTACCGCAAGTATATTAAGCGGTGCGTTCCGATAGTTAAGGAAATCAACTCTCTTGAAGTAGAGTACCAAAATCTTTCCGATGACGAACTTCGCGCCAAAACTCCGGAGTTTATGGAGCGTTTCCAAAAGGGAGAAACCTTGGAGCAACTTCTTCCCGAGGCGTTTGCCGTAGTGAAGAATTGCGCTCGTCGCATGTGCGGAAGTTCCATTATGGTCTGTGACCAACCGTTGGACTGGGAAATGGTCCACTATGACGTTCAGTTGATTGGTGGAATGGCTCTTCACGATCGCCATATCGCTGAAATGGCGACGGGGGAGGGGAAAACCCTAGTTTCTACCTGCCCATTATACCTGAATGCTCTGTCTGGCCAAAACTGCCAACTCGTTACGGTGAATGATTATCTGGCTCGTAGAGATTCTCACTGGATGGGAGCCCTGTTCGAGTGGTTGGGGCTTACCGTGGGTTGCATCCAGAACGGCATGGATCCGTCTATGCGCAGGGACATGTACTCCAGGCACATCACCTACGGAACCGCCTCCGAATTCGGTTTCGACTACTTGCGAGACAATGGAATGGCCACTTGCAAAGAGGACCAAGTGCAGACCGACTATTATTTCTGCATCATTGATGAGGCCGATTCCATTCTTGTGGATGAGGCGCGCACACCCTTGATCATTTCCGGGCCGATGCGGGAAGATCGCCCTCTTCCATTCATGGAGATGAAACCGTTGGTGGTTAAACTATTCGATACCCAAATCCGTGAGTGCAACAATCTGGTATCCGAAGCCAAGCGAGCCTTGGAAGATGAAAACCTTTCCGAAGAAGACGCCGACGAGCAAATAGCCAGGCTCTACAAAGTGAAAAAAGGAATGCCTTCCAACAAGCATTTGCTTCGCATGATGGAGGTCGCTCATATTCGCAAGAAGTTCGAGAAGTTCGACCTTGATATGAACTCGGATTACAACAAGGAACGCGCACACAACCTGAAAGAAGAGCTATTCTACGTAATTGATGAAAAGAACCAACAGGCCGACCTCACCGAAAAAGGACGCAACCTCATTAATCCGACCGATCCCGACGGATTCGTAATACCGGATTTGGCTACCCTTTATGTCGAAATCGACCGCGAACCCGATGCCGACGACGACGAAAAACGACGGCGAAAAGAAGAGGTCGAGAATGACTTTCAATTCAAGAGTGAACGCATCCATACACTTTCTCAACTACTGAGGGCCTACGGTCTCTACGAGAAGAACAAGGAATACGTGGTCCAAGGTGGAAAGGTCATGATCGTCGACGAGAACACCGGACGCCTCATGCCAGGCAGGCGATGGAGCAACGGTCTCCACCAAGCCGTGGAGGCCAAGGAAGGAGTGATCATCGAGAAGGAGACCAAGACCTACGCGACAATCACCATTCAGAATTACTTCAGGATGTATAAAAAGCTCGCCGGCATGACGGGAACAGCGGAAACCGAAGCCGGAGAATTTCACGACATTTATCGACTTGGGGTCATGGTCATTCCGACGCATAGGCCATGCGTAAGGGATGATTTGAACGACCTAATGTTCAAGGGGCGCAGGCAAAAGTACAATCAGGTAATCGAGGATATACAGGAAGCCCACGCAAAAGAGCAACCGGTCTTGGTGGGGACGGCTTCGGTCGAATCATCCGAAGTACTTAGCAGGATGCTCAAGCGGGCCAACGTCAGGCACACTGTGCTCAACGCAAAGTTTCACGAAAAAGAAGCCGAAATTGTTGCCGAGGCAGGGCAAAGAGGGTCGGTCACCATCGCCACCAACATGGCCGGGCGTGGTACCGACATCAAACTGGAAGATGGAGTAAAGGAATTGGGCGGACTCCTCGTTCTAGGTACAGAAAGACATGAGTCTCGTCGTACCGACAGGCAGTTGCGCGGACGATGCGCCCGTCAGGGCGATCCCGGGATGTCTCGTTTTTACGTTTCGCTTGAAGATGACCTAATGCGCCTGTTCGCCAACCAGGGCGCCTTATCCAAAATGCTCGAAAAGAGCTTTGGAGATGACGAAATGCTCGAGCACGGCACTCTCGACTGGTCCATCCAGAACGCCCAAAAGAAAGTGGAGCAGCAAAACTATTCCATTCGCAAGCGCCTCTTGCAGTACGACGATGTACTGAACCGTCAGCGGGAAATCGTCTATTCCATCCGAAACGACGTCATCAAGGAGGAAGAACCCAGCAAAATTCTCTTTGAGCTCGTGGAAGAGGAAATCGACACTCGGCTCGATGCAGTTTCTCCTAACGAGTACAAGGCGAACAGCCAAGACGAAGCTCCCGAATTGGAATCCTTTCTCGCCACTTGGGTCAACGTTACTTTCCCTCTGTCGGTAAAGCCAGATGATATTCTCGGTAAGCAACCTGAGGAAATCAAGGATTTCATTCTCGAAAAAATCAACGCGGCCTACGATGCCAAGCGGGCACTAGAGAATCCCGACTCCGTGGTCGGGCTCGAACGTTACGTCGTCGTAAACGCCACAGACGTTCACTGGCAGGATCACCTTACCGAGATGGAAGAACTTCGCCGGAGCGTTGGTCTCCGAGGTTACGGACAAAAAGATCCACTCAGCGAATACAAGAACGAAGCATTTCGCGCATTCGATGAAATGATGGGCGCGATGCGTTCCGACGTATGTTCGGGCATTTTTCGTTCCTCGACCAATGTCGCCGCCTTTGAAAACATGCTCGCCACTCTCAGTGACGTGGCCAAAACCACGGGCCCGGAAAGCACTGGCGGAGGAAGTTTTTTGGGGAGTACTCCAGTCGCCGCCCCACAAGGAGCTTTAGGTGGAGATGCACCGGAATTACCTTCCGAATCGGAAATGCCTCGTGTACCCGTGCCGGTTGTACGGGACGCCCCAAAAGTAGGTCGCAACGACCCATGTCCATGCGGCAGCGGCAAGAAATACAAGAAGTGCTGCGGAGTTGGTATTAGTAGCTAGAGATTTTCTAGCTCGGACAACGGAAACAGGTGGTACTGCGTCTTCCCTTGAAGAAAGACTTTCTACATGCCCCCGCTCAGTCCCATGAGGGTTTTGTCAACCCTTACGCTAAGCTTGTTGTGCTTGGACAGTGAATCGGTAGCGGTTTGAAGTAGAATCTGGCTTTTTGCCACTTCCACCATTTCCTCCGCCATGTCGGCGTCCACGATACGTCCACCCGCCAATTCCAAATTCTGAATATTAGTTTCCAATCGGGACTCGCTGAAGGCAAGACTGCTCGTAGTGGCGCCATTGACCGCTCTGACATCGGTCAAGGTCTGAATGAAGTTCTTGAAGTCGGCGTGGGAAAAATCCCATAAATCCTTGTTTGTATCGTCTAGTCCCTGCTGTATTCCTGAAACCGTTCCAGGTGATGCGTTAACCGTGTAAGCGCCTGCGGTCGTGGCGGCAACACCGGTAAGGTTTACGTTTAAGGTGCCGTTGGCGTTGATGCTTGCCGTGGCTCCCGCGAGAGCTGTTGCCGCTGGATCCGTCACTGTGACGGTGGGAGCGGGTTCAGCCGGAGAATAGCCTGATCCGATTCCGTTCAACGCTGTGGGAATTGAAGCTATGGTGCCGTTAGAGGTGGCGATTGCGTATGGTCCTGTCGGCGAGGCTGCAGTTAGAGTTACGCCAGTGAGGTCAATATTGAGCGACCCGTCGGCGGCGTTGATGCCGGTTACGGAAGCAGTGCCCGTGACGTCGGTACCACCGGGGTCGGTCACGGTTATGGTAGGTAAGGGCTCAGCAGGATCATATCCTGAACCCACGTTCGAAAGACTGGTTTGAGCTAGGCTTGGAGATCCGGTCGCAGGTGCTATCTGAATACCGTTGGCAGAGGTGGGACTATTCGTAAAAGTAATTTGGAGTGAGCCGTCTGCTTGCCCAGTGCCAGTTGCGGTCAAGCCCCCTGCGGGCGCGAGGCCCGTAACGTTGTCAGTTAGAGTAATAGCCACAACCTCTCCATTCCCATAACTAGTTCCGGCATTGGCAGCTATGATTTCGTTTGGTATTTGAAACGTGGTTCCCGGATTGGCTTGCACTTGGTAGGTACCGGGAGAAGTTCCTGCAGGAACGGCGCCCAATACGATATCGACCGTGCCATTGTTATTGTTTGTCGCAGTGGCGGTCATGCCTGCAACTCCGATTACGTTCGCGGTTACCGCTTCACCCGAAGCGTAACCGGTTCCTACCCCCGAGAGAGTGCCCGGTGTGGCAGAAGTCGCCGTCAAGTTCCCCGGGTCGACCGCGACAGTGATAGGATTCAGCGAAGTGGGAATACCCGAGAATTGCACTAGGACTGAGCCGTCTACTTGACCTGCCCCTGTTGCGGTTATGGGGTTGGCGAGCGCATCGACCGGAGTGAGCCCCGTTCCGGTATCCGTCAGCGTTACGGCTACCACCTCGCCGTTTCCGTAGCTTCCCGTTGCGGCGGCGGGATTTGCATTAGGCAGGTGACGAACGTTGCCTGCGTTGGCTGTGACGGTGTAAGCCCCCGGAGTGGTGCCGGGAGTGACTGTGCCTGAAAGTGCAATGTTGACTGTTCCGTCATTTTGGTTGGTCGCGGTCGCGGTCAAACCCGGGACAGTTGTCGCTGCCCCTATGCTCAAAAGTTCTCCCTGTCCCGTGGTCGCGTAATCGGCGCCTACGCCTGTCAGAGAAGCGGCTCCTAGAGTCGGAGTAGCCGTCAGGCTTCCGGGGTCAACCGTTACGGTAATGGCGTCCAAGTCCACGGGAGTTCCTGAGAACTGCACTAGGACTGAGCCGTCCGCCTGACCCGTGCCTGTGGCGGTTATGGGGTTGGCTAGCGCATCGACGGGAGCGGCTCCCGTACTGGTATCAAGAAGCGCAACACCTACCGCTTCGCCGTTTCCGTAGCTTCCGGTGGCGGCTGCCGGATTAGCGTCCTTGAGGTGAATCGTGGCACCCGGATTGGCCGTTACGTTGTAGGCGTTTGCCAAAGTGCTCGAACTACTGTCCGGTATCCCATTGAGCGCGCTTATCGTCAAAGTGCCGTCGTTGTTGTTCGTAGCTGTCGCGGTCAGGAAGCCTCCGCCCTGTTTGGGAATATCGGTGGTGACCAAAACCGCTTCGCCCGAAGCGTAATCAGTGCCTACGTTTGAAAGAGTGCTTTGAGGGGTAGCCGTCATTGCCCCGGCGAAAGTCAAGGTAAGGGTTCCGGTTGCGCTGGGAGTTCCTGAAAGCACTATGTCTAGCTGGCCATTGACGTCGGCTACGGCAGAGGTAGCGGTTACCCCGGTTACAGCCACTCCACCGGCGTCCGTCACACTTTTCAGCAGAGGTGTTTCCGTAGCCGGATAAGCACCGATCGTACCTTGGTCGTTCAAGGTCGTTGCCTGAAGATAACGAGAGCCCGCCGAAGAAGTAATATTGTAGCTGCCGGTACCTGCCATCACCACGTTGGCAAGGCTTACCGTAAGGGTGCCGTCACCGTTATTGGTTACGTCTGCGGCGGCGAGGTTCTGAGTCGTCGTGTCTGGTTTGGTAACCGTTACCGTCGGGTTTTCTCCGGCAAGGTAGTTCGTTCCAAAAGATACGGACGTGGGCAAAGTGGGCGTGACCGCAGGAGAGACCACTGTAACGTTTACATTGCCGGTGAGGTCGTCGGTTCCCGAAAAACCAGTGAGGTTCAGCTTGCCGACTCCACCGTCGTTCACAACCGTGGCCGTACCCGTCCAGTCGGTGAGAGTTCCGCCATTGTCCCTCACAGTAACGGCAAAGGTGTCTCCCGCCGAATGAGTAGTCAGGTAATCATTGGCACCCGCGACGTTGGTCTTGTTCGTAAGCGTGGTACCACCTGCAGGTGCCTCAAAACCTTGTATGCGACCCGGAGATCCGACATAGACTTCGGTTCCGACGATCAGCGGACCCGCTTCTACGGCGCCTGCGGCGGGAACGCCGGGGGCCGGCCAAGAACCGTCGCGGGTCATCGTGGCGGAATCCACCTTGTGCAATCTCCCATTGCCTTGACCAACATAGACGTCAGTGCCATCGAAAACGGGCATAGTCATTGCGGCTCCACTGCCTGACGAGAAATTGCCGACCTGTGCTCCCGTGGCTTTGTCGTACTTGTATACGTTGCCTTGGTCGGTAGAAAAATACAAGTGGGTTCCATTTATGACGGGGTTTTGTATGACTCTTTCGGATCCAGGCAAGTTGATATCCGACCAACCGGCTATTGCTGCGCCGTTGAGTTGACGAGCCGTGATTCGACCCGGAGCGCCAAGCGTCGTTGAGTCAAGCGCGGCATATACGTTCCCTCCGTCGATCACTGGAGAATGCGCTTGATTGCCAGAAACCCCACCGACAAAGCCAGCTGGTCCAAAATTAAAATTTCCATTGGAATTCCCATTCGCATCGAACGAGATCATTCGCGATCTGTTACCGTCGTCGGCAATGGTATAAACATTTCCGGCATTGAACGCCAGATCGACCTTCGCCTCGCCGGCTCCGGGCCCGAAATCTCTAGGTATGAATCCAAAAAGCGCTGGCAAAGTGACTCGTCCATCACCACTAAAACTATTGTCAAGAGTGAGAGTATTTGGATCCACGCGGGCTATGCTGCCCTCGGTCATACCAAAACCTGCGGTCCGACTGTATGCAATGTTCAGCATCCCATTGTCCTCACTGAGCCCCTTTAAAGTTTCTGACCCTCCGCTTATGGAGTTGAATTGAGTTCTGACTCCGGTCGCAAGATTAATTTTGTGAAGTGTAGCTTCGGTGATCCCTGAATTTTGGGTTGCTACGAAAAGATGCTCCTGTCCTCCAGTATTCAAGATGATGGGCTTTGAGACGTAATTTGCATTCGGAATTTGAGTTTCCGCCCCATTCATCGTCAATGGACCCGTGCCTGCCGCAGCAGGATCTCCCGCTTCGACTTTCTGAACCACTCCGCTGTCAGTTACGAACCACAGGTTGCCGGAACCGTCGGTCACGCCTTGTTGGGAGATGTTTCCAATTGGGTTCACGGGATTGGCGGTCCATGCTGGAATTTCTGCTGCATTGCCACCAGCTACGACCGTTGTGGCGATGCTGATGTCTTCGCCTGCGAAAGCGGTGACATTTTCGGTAAGAGAACCTGTTCCTTGAAGTGCGGTAGCCGTTACTGTAGTGGCCGTACCTTCGGCTACCGTTACTGGAATCGCTGTGTGGGATCCCTTGACTGGGGTGGCGGGGAAAGGAGTGACAGTGCCTCCTGCCGCAACGGTTATGCCAACGGCAGGTGACGCTCCGATAAGAGGAGTGGCAGGGAAAGGAGCGACCGTGCCTCCGGCGGCCACCGTGAAGTCAATAGGAGTGGCGTGCAGACCGCTAGCGGGGGTTCGATTAACTGGACTGATAGATCCACCGGCATTTCCTTGGACGCTGCCCGCGTATGAACCCGTGACACCGTTGAATGTGGTGGTCGGCGTGGCTCCAGGCGTCGAACTTCCGATGGTAAGGCTATCGAAAAAGCCGGTTCTGCTTATCGCAACTTGGGTAGAAATCCCGTCATCCGAGGTAGGAATATAAAAGGACAAAGGATCCTTCGGGTTCGTTGAAAAAATGCTGACGCCATTGAACTTTCTGCCTCTCATCGAAAGCATTTCGGCCTGCATTTCTTTGAACTCCTTGTTGTAGAGTTCGCGTTCAGGTTGTCCCGCGACCAAGTCGTCGTATTTGGTCCGTAGTTCTGCCATTCGGTCAAGAGCTTTGCCCATGGAACTAAGGGCGGCGTCTTGGTGTTCCAGAAAGGATCGGGCGTTTTGTACGTTTTCACGCACCTTGAAGGCTTTCTTTAACTTGGCCCCGATATTCATCGATACGCCGAGACCACCCGCATCGTCCACTCCAGTGGAAAGCTTGACTCCGGTGGACAACCGGTTAAGGCCACGGGACAAATTCTTATGGGCACTCTCCATGTAGAGAGAGGTCGACTTAGCTAAATGTTCACTTCCTCCTAACATAATATTATCCGCCTTTGGGCACGAACCTCAGGCGGTTGACGCATGCTTCGCTTCCCACGACTCGTGAGGAGCAAAATTTGCATTTGGTAGCGACCTGATTGTCGCCTTATTCATGTTAGAGAATCGACGGCCACCGACAAAACTTTACCTGAAAAGTGAAAAAAGTTATCGATTTATTGATTATCAACGACTTGCGGGAGTGCTGCTAGGCAAACTTGTTTGTCGCGCAAGTGTATATGTCCAATCTAATCCAACCCTATGCCAATAAATGAAAACGCCGACTGGAAGCCGGCGTTTCAGGGGTGGGAAAATGGGTTTCGGCTCAGTCTTCCTTCTTTTCAGACGACTCGGGCGATTTCTTTTGTTCGTCGCCCTCGCTTTTGTTTGTATCTTCCTTGCGCTCGTCCGCGGAGACTGCATCTGGCTTGGAGCCTTCGGCATCTGAATCCGTTGTGCCTTCATCCTTCTCGACAATCTCAGCTTTGTTGGTTTCCCGAGGTTTGGTGTCTTCGGGGTCGGTCGATTTTTCGGATTCTGGCTTTTCCTCCCGTTTGGGTTCTCCGGATCGCTGTTCGAAAGGTTTGGCTTTTTCGGATGGTTTGGACTTCCCGTCATTTTGACCCGAAGTGGATTTGGGTTTCCTTGCCTTTTCGGGGTCAGTTGACTTCGGTTTTCCCGATGGCACGAATTTTTTCTTTTCCCCAAACGGTGTCTCTGTGGGTTTGGATGTCTTCAATTTGCCTTCCCCTGTTTTAGGGTCGGGCCCCAAAGTTTTGGCGGGGGACTTAGCGTCCTTTTTCTTGTCGGCGGAATCTTCTTTGCCCTTCTCTTTGCCTTTCTCTTTGCCAGAGTCTTTTTCATCCTTGTCCTTTGTATCGTCCTTGAAATCGTCCGCATCTTCGTCGTCCTCCAAACCTTCCTCCTTTTTCTTCTCTTCTTTTTTCGGTTTGGGTTGTGCTGCCATTTCCTTGCGGGCGTTGATGAATGAGATGACGCAAAGAACAACGAAGATTAATAAAAGTCCGGCTGAGAAGAACATTACGGCTGGCTTTAGTGAGGACGCGTGAATGATGCCGTTGGGATCATTCTTCAGCCAATTCATCTCGCTGACTGCCGGCAAAACCTTCTTGGAAGACATTACCAGACCCACCAACCCTACGGTAGCGGCAACATGCATGACGTGTTTGCGCAAAGCAGGGTTCGCTTCCGCTGCAAGCACGCAAGCGATCAAGATCAAGGCGATGATGGCAGGTATAAGTGCCGTCCAACTTTTTCCAAAAGTCAATGGCTCGCCCGTTTCGGGCGCACCCTCGATGTTCGTCCAATTGGTCGAGGTCAGGGTAACGGGACCTGTTCCTTCGACAGCTTTGTTATAGATGAATCGAATTTGTGCTTTTACTGGATCGACTGTTTCGAGTGCACTGAGTTCGCCGGTTTCGGCATTCTTCATAAGTGCAGACAAGGTATCTCCAGTAGATGAAGCATACCAAAAGGATTGGGTCTTGTAAGCGGGATTGTCGGGTCTTTCGCTGGCAGCGTAATTACCTTGGGAACGATCCTTGGCGTGATTCTGGTTCAACCTTTCGACCATCCAGAATGCATGCTCACCTGCCGCATTACTTGAAGCAAACCCTCTATCCAAGGTGTGGGTTTGGTTGCCATCGGACAGGGTGAACACCGCGTCGTCTGCCAATGGACCGACAATTTTGATCGAAAGGTTGGGATCCTGGAAGAGATAACCCACCAAACCAGTAATGATTAATAATACACCGAGAACGAATGTCGGAATTTTTAGCATGCCCGAAAGGAAACTAATAAGAGACAATCAGGCAAGCATGGAAAGATTTGATTTTTAGCCTTCTTTCCGCTTCCCCGTTGTTGGAAAACTCTCTATTCTCAATTTCCTTTTTTACCGAAATTTATCATTAGCTCGCTATTTCCAGAGACTGAAACCCTACCTGAGGTCGAGACCGAAGAACAGGTCGAGTTGCTTCGACCGTGGAAAGTGCTCGTGCTGAACGATCCCGTAAATCTCATGAGCTACGTCGTGATGGTCTTTCGAAAGGTTTTCGGTTACGATGAAACACAAGCCACCCAGCACATGAAGGAAGTGCACGAACTTGGTAGGTCCGTGCTTTGGATCGGTGAACGCGAGCAGGCCGAAGGTTACGTATACCAGCTGCATCGTTGGCGCTTGCAGGCTTCTTTGGAAAAGGATGATTGAGTTCGAGCTTCAGGTTTCCCCCTCTTTTCTCGAAACCTTGCTGCCCTACTTGGGCAAAGTGCTTCGAGAGACCAGTGGACGATTTGCAGGGAAACGTTTTGCTCCGCCTGAGTCGGGCGACGAGGACTTGAACGTCGCTTGGCGCGAAGGATTGATTGAGGACGGTCGCGCCGATCGCTTGGCCTTTTCCCGTTTGCTGGGAAATCCCAAGCTTGCCCTAGGTCAGGTCGAGATTTCCATGGACGACGTGGACGATACCCTCCGAGGAATGACCGAGTTGCGCATACATTTGCGTGAACACGGTTTGAATTCCGTGAGCGACGAGGACTTGGAGAATGGTCGCATCCGAATCGAAAGTTTACCGCAGAATACTCGAATTGCCTATTTGGGCTATATCCTGCTGGCCGAGATGCAGGAACGGTTGATTCACGAGGTATCCTGAAGTCAATCGCCGCGCAGAATTCGATTATTGGCTACTGCGACGCCTCCCAGCATTGCCCCGACGATACCGACGTAACCTTGATCCGATCCCGCCAGATACAGATTGCTGAATTGGGTTGAACCATCCCTTGATTTTCGAGGAGAACCGTAGAGAGCTCCATCGAGGTGACTGGTAAACTTTTTGATGGTTCGGGGGCTGAAAATATCCAGAAGCTCGGTGCGTTCCTCAAGCTCTTTCGCCATGGACTTGCCATTGGGCAAGTAACCGAGCGCAACGTCGAGCATGGCTTTTCGGCAGATTTCCTTTTGTGACCGATAAGTGTTCTCATCGAGTGCACCCCACTTTTCGTAGTTGGCCAGACAAGTGACGCGCAATTGGCCTTCAGGCATTTGTTCCCCGTTTGGATAACGGTAGTTGTTTGGAATGCAGATGACGCCCGAACGGGGATCCGTTAGCTCATCCGGTCGTTCGTAGCGAAAAACGTCGTCGTCGTTATA
>JABHOU010000145.1 GCA_018695085.1 Opitutia bacterium
CCAAGAAAGAATAAAGCTTCGGGAGATGGTTTGAAAGTTTCTTCAAGTGAGAAACCCGAATTATTGAAAGCAGGCGATGGTCTTTTTTAGAGCCTCGACGAGCCGGTCCACTTCCTCTTTCGTATTGTAGAAGGCAAAGGACGCCCGGGCGGTGGCGGTGATTCCGAGGTGTTGCATGAGGGGTTGGCAGCAATGGTGACCCGTTCGGATGGCGATGCCCTCGGCATCCAAAAAGGTGGCTATGTCGTGAGGATGGATGCCGTCGACGGAAAAGGAAATGACGGCTGCCTTGCCGGGAGCATTCCCGTGAATGGTGAGGCCGGGAAGGGCTTCCATTCCGGCGGTGGCTTGCTCTAGGAGGGCTTTCTCGTGGTCAGTCGCTGCGGCAAGATCAAGCCTTCCTAGGTATTCGATGGCAGCCCCGAGACCGATGGCACCATCGACGTTGGGCGTACCCGCCTCGAAGCGTTGGGGTGGGGGAGCGAAGGTGGTTTTTTCGAAGGTCACCTCGTCGATCATATCGCCCCCGCCTTGGAAGGGTGGCATGTCGGCGAGTAGTTCCTTTTTGCCGAAAAGGACCCCGATGCCCATGGGACCGAATACCTTGTGTCCCGAGAAGGCGAAGAAGTCGCAATCGATATCGCGAAGGTCGATTGGGCCATGAGGAATGCTTTGAGCTCCGTCGACTACGGTGACGACGCCATGTTTCTTGGCTTCTGCAACGATTTCGGCAACGGGGTTAACCGTGCCGAGCGAGTTGGAAACGTGGCAGAGCGAGAGAAGCTTCACTTTGGGCTGATCGAGCAGAGCGCTGAGTGCATCGCGATCGAGAGATCCATCCTCAAGGATTGGAGAGACCTCGATCTCGATTCCCGTTTGTTTCTTCAACAATTGCCAAGGCACGATGTTGGCGTGGTGCTCCATGGTGGTGAGGACCACGACGTCGCCTTCGTCGAGGTGGGCGCGGGCGTAACTTTGAGCGACTAGATTGAGGGCTTCCGTGGTTCCGCGAACGAAAATGATTTCATCGGCGGACACGTTGAGATGAACGGCGATGACCTTTCTGGCATGAAGGTAGGCGGTTTCAGCTTCCTCGGCCAGAGCGTAGACTCCGCGATGCACGTTGGCGTTGGATTCCCGATAGTGGTTGGCAATGGCATCGATTACGGCGTTGGGCTTTTGGGAGGTAGCCGCGTTGTCGAGGTAGGCGAGGGGTTTGCCCCGGGAACTTTTTCCGAGAATGGGGAAGTCGCGGCGCACAGCCTCAGGATCGAAAGAAGTAATCATGGCGTGGAGACTGTGCGGTCAAAGTCAACGCCGGTGGCGTCGATGGCTTCATAGGTGGCTTGCTCTTTGGTTAGCGTCACGAGAATAAGATGACGTCGACTTTCCGCTTTGGCGAGATAGGTTTTTTCATCACGATCCGACATTTTGTATCCTAGCGTGTTTATCGATTCCTACAAACTTCAAACCCCGCATCGGGGACTTTTCGAAATTAAACTTGAGAACGGATGCTACTCCGGGGAAATGAGTTCGGAAATGATCTGCCAAGTTCCGAAGAGGTGATTTTCATCTTTTAAGGAAAAGAAGGCACGGGTCATTTCGTAGGCGCCGTTTTGCATCTTGAATCTAAAGGTGATTTCGCAAGTTCCCTTTTGGAGACCAAGTTTACTCTCGGTAATGAAACGTTTACGCTCTTGCGGGTGAATTCGTGAAATGAAGAAATCACCGTCCAACAGGTCTTCTTTGTCGTATCCCGTTATTTCAGTCGCGTTATCGGAAACGTAACTTCCCAGATAATTGCCTCCTTTGATCGTCGACTCGAACAGCATAAGACGAAGATTTCCAAGAATGTCCGTGGATTTGGCTAATTGCCGACCTAGAACGGTGAAGATTTCTTCGATCGAGCCATTGATGCCGGGCTTGATCGGGTGTTCGTGGCCATCTATGTGTTTCTGGATGGCGAGTCTGGCGATTTGAGAGATAGACCTATTTTCTTCAAAGGACTCCTTGGACAGAATCTTTCTTTCCGATTCGCTTAGGAGAACGGAAACTTGGGCAGTTAGGTTGTCTTTCTTGGGCATAGAATGACCATAACATTAACCATAAAAATTAAATTAATCAAACTCTACTTAAAATAAGTAAACATTAACGTAGGGTATGAATAAGTACTTTCGCAGCTCAAGCAATGTCTAGGAGAAGTTGTAGCCCGTCCGGCGAACTTACCTGTATATGATCTTTGCGTTCGGTAGGGCGGCTTGAAGTTTGGCGGCGCCGTCTTCGGAAACTTTTGAATTCCAGAGATATATTTCCTTGAGGGA
>JABHOU010000424.1 GCA_018695085.1 Opitutia bacterium
CTCAACGGGATTCACTTTTTCACCCCCGGTGTTCACGATGCGATCAAGACGGCCCAAAATCCGCCAATCCCCTTCGGGAGTTTGTTCCGCAAGATCAGAAGTTTTAAACCACTCGCCCGAAGAAAAATCGAGGCTTTCGTAACCGAGACACATGCTCGTGGCACGAATGGAGAGAGTTCCTGTTTCTTCATCGAGGCGAAGGTTCGCATGAGGGAGAACTTTGCCCACACTGTTTTCACCGGCAAGAAAACGGTCGGGGGCAAGCAGGGTTACTGCACCTGCAGACTCCGTCATGCCGTACGTCGGGGCAACGGGAAGGCCAACTGACCTAACCACCTCAGCTAATTCTTCCCGCAAAGGAGCTCCGCCAAGAAGAATCAACCGGCTTCCCCTCAAACGAGAAACAGCAAGATCAGAAAAAATCAGCCGGTGAAGTTGGGTAGGAACTAGAGATATAAGGCGCCCCGTCAAGTTAATGTCTTTTTGCGGGTCGGCAAGATCGCGATAATCCCCGAAAACAACGTCTCCATTCGTTTGAATAGCCCGTACGACCTGCATCCATCCCGCAACGTGCCAGATTGGCAAGCAACACCAAGAGTAAATGGGTTCATTATCTAATACGCCTTGAAGGGCAGCGACTGCTGCAGACATGGTGCCCCAAGTGTGCCTTGCAAAACGTGGGATCCCGGATGTTCCACCGGTGTTTACAAAAATAGAGGCTGAATTTTGGGGTCGAGAATCCAAGACCGAATGCTTTCTTTCGGGATTATAAAGCCAGACGTCATCCCCATTTATAAGTTTGCGCAGCGCTTCCATACAGAAAGCGGCCGAACCGGAAGGCTCGACTGGCTCTTGGTCTGAGACCCAATTGCCCTGAAGAGCTCCTGATGGAATCTCTATATGCTCAGCCATAGTTCTTCCAATTGCGGAATGTCAACTGTTCCTGGTTGAAGCACTATATCCATATCATGCAAAGAGAAATTGTCTTCGACAAACAAGGTATTCACTCCAATTCCAGCGACCGTTTCAACCATAGAGGCTACGCGTAGCACTGCTTCAAAACCAAACGGACTTTCGAATACCGAGGAAACCACACAACGGGTTGGCTCATTTCGCAAAAAGATTTCCATCTCCCGCCAGTCCCGACTAAGAGTAGGCTTGAATACAAAGTAACCCGGCCATCCGTCGGCAAGGAATTCCTCGGCTATCTGGATATCGAGCAACGATTCGTCCAAAGCCAAAGCCAACGAATTGCTCTCGGCCAAACCCATGAGCCCGTTTCTATCTGTAGCAGCTAAAGGCTGTTCGAGAAATTCGATTTGGGAACAACCTTCAAAGGTATCTAGCCAAGCTTTCGCTTCAGTTCGGGACAAAGAACCGTTCGCATCAAGTCGAAGACGACTTCCCGCAGGAAGACGAGTTAGGAGATTCTCGATAGTTGCGATTTCGGAACCTAGCTCGCCGACCCCTATCTTTGCTTTCAAGACATTGTTCAGAGGTAAGTTCGTCTCCTCGGAAGAGCGAAGTAACGCTGCAGTCTTGATTTTCGGAAAAGCAGTCTGAGTCCTCCACAAACTGGAATCAGCACATCCTAACGCCGCACGACAAAGAGGTAAATAGTCGGGAATTTCCATTTGAGGTTCCCAGATTGAAAGAAAACGTTGGGCGTCAGAAATTGTCTCTCCGCGAAAGCCAAGCGTAGGGGCAACTTCGCCAAAACCGATATGCCCATCCAAGTATTTAACACGCACAACTATACTTTCGCGAGTACGCCAAGTTCCCGTTGCCGTAGCAAAAGGTTCACGAAAATTGCGCCGCAAAGGCTTAACTTCAAAGCTATCGATCATTATTTATCCTTGTGACATAAGAAGGCATGAGGCATAAGCTTCAAGCCTTTCCAACGCTATAAATGAACATGGACAAGGAGTTCTTTTTACCACCAGACGAGTTTTTCCGTCAAAGTCTTCCTTCAGGAGTGACCTTTGACGACATCACTCTGGCTACTCGCTACTCCGAGATTCTTCCTCGAGATGTCAACCTCGAGACCAAACTCTCGGAATCAATAAATCTCGGAATGCCAATCCTTTCCTCGGACATGGACACCGTAACCGAGGCAGACATGGCCATAGCAATGGCCCTTAGCGGTGGGCTTGGCTTGATTCATTACAACATGTCTCCAAAGCTCCAGATCAAGGAAGTCGCAAGAGTAAAATACCATGTCCACGGTTTGATCCGAGACCCGATCACAATATCTGCCGACAAAAATGTTGGGGACGTATTGGAGCTCATCAAGGATAAGAATTTTCAGTTTCACACCTTTCCCATCGTAGATGAGTCAGGAAAGTTATTGGGATTACTCCCAGGACGAGTGGTAAAGGAGCGATACAAGAACCATAAAGTTACCGATGGAATGCTTGCCCGCGATGAAGTATATACGATCAGGGAACAAGAAGTAGGTACCGACCCCATAGCAACAGCTGACAAGTTCTTTAGCGACCACATGGGCATTCACAAACTCCTCGTAGTGGATGAGCAGGATTGCCTTTGCGGACTTTACACATTGAGCGATATCGAGCGAATAATGGAAGAAACTCGTGACCATTTAAAACCGGCTCGAGATGATAATTTTCGCTTGATCTGTGGAGCAGCGGTGTCCGCGAACCGGACACCTGATGGTGATCTAGACGAGAAATCGCTATTAGATCATGTGGGGGCGATGCGTGATGAAGGTCTCGACGTCGTGGCAGTATCCACAGCCCATGGTCATACCAAGGGTGTTGGGGACGCCGTGCGATCCATAAGAGAGGAATTTCCTGAAATCAACATTCTTGCAGGGAACGTCACTTCGGGTGAAGGCGTGGAATTTCTTGCAGAAGCCGGAGCCAATGCAATAAAAGTGGGACAAGGACCGGGTTCAATTTGTACGACACGGATCGTTGCAGGCGTAGGAATCCCCCAAATGACCGCCCTTTACGTAACTTCTCAAGCAGCGAAAAAA
>JABHOU010000641.1 GCA_018695085.1 Opitutia bacterium
AAGGAAAGACTGGCCTGCTTGCGATTTAACTAGGGAAGCAAAAGCTGTTTGCTCAATGCGCTTATTGTCAATCAGCTCAATTTCGCTGTCACTGGTAATATTTATTGGCGGTCCGACCACAAGGTTTCCCTTGACAATCAACCCGTCATTTTTGAGCTGAACCCAGATCGGTCGCTTCGGTCTGGGAGCCGGATCGTAAATGGTATTTCCTTCAATCCGACAGTCTCGAGTATAACAGGCCAAGATTCCTGTCTCCGGGCATTGGGACACGAAATTGTTTCGGGCCACGCAATTGATAGCCTGCAAAGGAGAATAGCCAAGCGAGGGGTTGCCCAACGCAATGGCCACGTCGCAATCGATGAATACGTTTCGCTCGATTTTGCACCCTCGCCCGTTTTCCGAAATGTAAATGCATCCACGACCCTCCCGAGTGCGTCCTTGAATGCCTAGGAAGACATTGTCGCTTATCGTCCAGTCGATCGTATTCTTGACGTCGATCCCGCCAATGTAATTCCCATTGAACGAGTCAGCCGTATCGGTCTCGTCATCCGCAAACTGCTTGGGGCGATCATTGTAAAAGAGGCAATATTGAATGCGGCATTCTCGAGGTCCTCGAGTCCCTTTCTCCTTCGGCATGGCCGGGGCTTTGACGCCACGTTGCCAGATATTGTGGATGACGCAGTTGTAAATCGTCGCCTTTTCAGCGCCTCGATCTGAATTGATCTTGAAACCGTTCCATTTGATGTTCCGGATAGTCAGGTCCGCAATCGTAACGCCCTTGGCTCCCGTTATGCCTACCAGTTCGCCATGCCGACTCGATGCGCCGTCAAGAATGACCTTATGCCGATCACCCGATGCCCCTCGAAGAATTACGTTGTCAGTCGTGAGTTCAAAGTAACGAGGCATCAAGTAATGACCATCCGCCAGAAGTATGGTCCCTCCGGGGGCGATGTCTTTGGTCGCTTGAAACAATTCATTCACAGTTTTCACCTGAATGACGTTTCCGGAAGGCTTCGGAAGGGAAGGCGCTTTAGGAAACCAAGCTTGATCGAGAATCCCTCCGAACCCATTCGACCAGGTGACAAGAAACAAGAAGATCGAAGTCAACACACAGAACAAATATCTCATACAATCTCGAAAACATAAATCCACAGGATCCCTCAAGACTATTCTAATCATTTCCTAACATTCGCCAGGAAGGGCGGACTAGGTAAACTTTCAGCCTTGAACGCCGGACTGATTTCCAAAGAGTAAATCACCCGTGAACACCAATCTATGATGAAAAAGTTGACCTTTACCATCCTCGCCTTGCTTTTGACCTCTCTACTGGGAGGCAAAACGGAAAAGCCAAACGTCTTGTTCATCGCCGCGGACGATCTATCATGCGCACTGGGTTGCTATGGCGACTCGGTGGCCAAGACACCAAACTTGGACAGGTTGGCCACATCGGGGGTTTGCTTCCTCAAGGCATACAATCAATTGCCTCTTTGCAACCCGACCCGGGCCTCGGTGATGACCGGTCTGCGACCGGATACTATCAAGGTCTACGACTTGGACCGTCACTTCAGGGACGAAGTTCCCAATGCCGTCACCGTATCTCAGCAATTCATGAAAAATGGCTGGTGGGCCGGCAGGGGGGGCAAGATCTACCACTATAACGTGCCCGCCTCCATCGGCACGGACGGATTCGACGATCCCCCCTCCTGGCAAAAGACGGTCAACCCGAAAGGACGGGACAAGACGGATGAACACCTCGTATTCAACGCCGAACCTCACCGCAAGATCAGCGGAGCCCTCAGTTGGCTGGCGGCTGACGGCAAGGACGAGGAGCAAACCGACGGAATGATCGCCACCGAAGCGATCAAGCTGATGGAGCAAAAGAAGGGCGAACCCTTCTTCATCGCGGCCGGATTCTTCCGTCCGCACACACCCTATGTCGCGCCAAAGAAGTATTTCGACATGTACCCACTGGAAGACATGCGCCTGCCGTATGCCCCAAAGAATGATCGCGAGGACATTCCTACCGCCGCCTTCGCCCACAATTGCCCGGTTCCCCATTACAATTTAGACGAACTAACCTGCCGCAAGGCGATGCAGGCCTACTACGCCTGCGTCTCCTTCATCGACGCTCAGGTCGGACGGATGCTCGACGCCCTCGACCGGTTAGACTTGGCGGACAATACCATTGTGGTCTTTTGGAGCGACCATGGCTATCACCTCGGCGAGCACAACGGTATCTGGCAGAAGCGCACCCTGTTCGAACAAGGAGCCCGGGCTCCAC
>JABHOU010000543.1 GCA_018695085.1 Opitutia bacterium
AGGGAGAGAAATGGCTCGGGAGTTTGGGCCGGGTGCTACTGATGACTTGAAAAAGGGAGAACGCTCTCCAAAGGATTAAACTTACTTCGAATGCTTTTTTTGGTTCGTTGCTCCGACCAGCTTTGAATGTGCCATTAACCCCAGCAATACCCCCAATAGGTTCATAATCAGGTCTCCCGCCGAAGGGAAGCGTTTTGGCACGAAGTATTGCCCCATTTCATTTAGGACAGCATAGGTGAATGAAATCCAAGCGGCCGCGACTGCCCACTTCGCCCCAGGCTTAGGTCCTCCAAGGTACCAAGACCATAGCCAAGCTAGCATGGCAAATAAGGGAAGGTGGCTCAAGTCTTGAGCCCAGTAGGGGTAGCCAAAGAGCTCTTCGGCAAACCTTTCCAAGAATGCCGGTCCGTCCGCTTCGCGAATGATGTCGGGTTTGGGGATCCCCGTTAGGAGTTGAAGGAAAAGCAAGTATCCTATGGGAAGCGCTATCCACGCACGCTTTCGGGGTTTCTTTGACCAGAACTCTAGAAAATATCGTAGCATCGGGTTGCCATTTCGCTGAAACTTTGTTCCAAGGCAATCCGATATCGAGTCTTGGGCTTGATTCCTAGGTCAGGCATGCCTATGCAAACATCTCGTCTCCTAAACTTTATGGCAATCTACGAATTCTATTCTCCTGATTCACGAAAAATCTATTCGTTTTTCGCTCGTTCCTTATCTTGCGCTGAAGAGGTGCCTCTTTGCCCTGACGGAAAAAAATACCGTATGCGCAAAGTGATTTCAGGTTTTTCCATTACGGGACAAAAGAAAGAACCTGAGGAATTGCCTCAGATGTCGAATGACCCGGACGATCCCTTTGCAGGAATGGACGAGTCCAAGGCACAGGCTGCCATGCAAGAATTGGAAGGGGCTATCGAGGGTATGGATGAAGAGAATCCCGATCCTCGCCAAATGGGTCAACTGATGCGCCGCATGTGCGATTTGACCGGAGAAAATATGGACGAACCGATGGAGGAAGTCGTGCGCAAACTCGAAGAGGGTATGGATCCCGACGAATTGGAGGATAGAATGGGTGATGCCTTTGGTGACGATGCAGCAGAGGATGGGATGCCGGGAGTCAGTCCGGATTCAGGAGAGGGTGATGAATCCGAAACCAAGTCAAAACTTCGAAGACTGATGCGTCGCCCGCCAGTTCGTGATCCCGAACTTTATGAGTTCTCCGACTATTTGGCTAAATGAGATATCGGGGGATCGTTTGTTTTGTTTTTTTTATAGTTTCGTTTTTTGTTTCCGGCTGCGGATCGGATACCGAAACACAGCCGAAACCAAAATCCGAATGGAAGGGAGATAGTTCAGAGTTTACTGAGAATTTTGAGTTTCGTGGAACAGAAGGTTATTTGCTTTTGTATGAGAAGACTCAGGGCACACCCTTTTCCGGAACCTTGGAAGCAACGCAGCTTAACGGTGACCTATCCAGCGAACGCTATTTGAAGGGGGTTAAAAACGGTTTGCAAGTTAAGCACTCATTAAGTGGTGCGCGTTCCGAAGCCACTTTTGTGGATGGCGTGCTTCATGGTGATGTGGTGACTTATGATCGCCAAGGTCGAGAACGGACTCGCATGCACTATGTTCATGGAACTTTAGCGAGATTGCCTCCCCCCCGAGACTAACGGCAGCCAAACTGATTGAGAGGAAAAAGCTATCCTTTGCGTTTTCTTGGTTTGACGAATTCTCTGGTGGCTCTTCTCGCCGCTCGTTTCCTGCTACTTTCGGATGCGTTTTCTTCCTCGATAAGCGGAAGAAAAATATAGAAGGTAGTGCCTGAACCGATCATGCTTCTGAAGCCGAGCAACCCCTTGTGATCTTCGACGTAGAGTTTTGCATTGTATAAGCCGAAACCAGAACCCGAATCGGATTCCTTTGTGGTAAAAAAAGGATCCAGGATCTTGTCGAACAGTTCTTCCGGTATGCCTTCCCCGTCATCTTTCAAGGCGATTTCAGCTCCTAGGGCAGGGGCTTTGCGCGATCCGCCATAAGCACTGTCCATTATTTTTTCACCTCGCTTGACGCGGCGAAGAGAAATCTTGAGACGCCCGGTCCTGCCAATGGCATCGCGGGCATTGATGGCGAGATTTAGAATCACTTGGCGAAAACCCGTTTCTTCTAGATAAGCCGGGAGAACTTCCGAACCGAAATCCGTAACGACGCGAGCGCTTCTCGGAATAATGATGCCTACAAGATCCATCTGATCTTTGAGTAGTAAGCGCAGGTCGTGTACAGCTCTTGGGGTAGAAGTTTCGCGATGCAGGTCGATGATGCGACGAACAAGTTTTTGGGCTTGCATCGCGCTTTTTTTAATTTGGCCCATGCCGTTGACCATCGGATCGTCTTTTTCAAGCATCCCATGGTACAGTTCGCTGATCGAGAAAATACCTGCCATGAGGTTGCTGAAGTCGTGGACCAAACCGTTTGTTAGGGTGGCTAAACCTTCTCGCCATACGGAATGCGAAAGCCGGTGTTCGGCAATGGATTGTCTGGTGACATCCAGAAATACGCCATCGTAGCTTAATAGTTTGCCGTTCGAGGTGATACTTGGCGTTCTGATGTCCATGAGATAGATCGTCTGACCGATAGGAGGAATCTTGACCCGATAGATAAAGCTAAAAGTGTCTGGTCGCTCGCTGTGTTCATTAAGCCGTTTGAGGTAGTATTCCCTGTCTTGTTCGACAATGAAATTGAGGAATAATCCGCCGTTGCGAAGAAATCCTTCGTGGTCATTTGGAAAGAGATTCTGAATGCCTTTGCTCAGATAGCTAAACGAGAGATCGGGACGTTGAGTGAAGAAAATACCCGGGAAATTTACCAAGTAGTCCGCCAGACGGGCTTCCGCTTTTTGCAGACGAAGGAATATTGCCGAGAAGGTTCGAGGGTCGTTGGGTATATCTCCCACAAAAGCTTTCTTGAGGGATTCGTGGGGAGACAGAGACGGACTCATGACTACGGACGAAAAATCATCATAAGGTACGCAATTGACTTGGATTCCCGAGGCGGTGGCAATCCCTTCGGCAAACAGCGGCAAGAAACATGTGAATTCCCGAGAGTGAAAACGAGAGGGGAGTGCGTCTTTCCAGCCCGGTTCTCTCTCCAGTAGCAGCGAGCGAAGTTTTTGTCCTTTGCCTTCGCCTTCGCGTAAACCTAGCCAATCTCCAAGTGAATCCTGATACCTGAGGATCTTTCCCGCCTTGTCGATGGCGATTTGGGTGTTCTCAAAGGGTGGTGGTTTCAAGTTGTTTACCTTGTGCGGTGTATTCTCATATCATACACTCTTCATGGGGTTGGTAGGCAAGGAAAAGACTGTCGTATGTCTTTTATGCGATGGTGCGGAAAAATGTGCCTTTTTAGTGTTCCTTCTAGCTTTCTTTAGCAGCTCGAACTTTACTAGTCATTATATGATAAGGGGTTGCGAGTATTTCGAATATGTTGGCGCGAGGATTGCAACGTGTGCGTCGACATGGCAGAACTCCTCGACAATCTTTACAATCAAGAAAATTATCTCATCTCGAAGAAACTTCTCGACGCCACCCACCTTCGGCACGAGGCACTTTCGAATAATTTGGCAAACGTAGAAACCCCTGGTTTTAAGCGCAGGGATTTGCCCAAGACTTTCGCCGTTGAACTTCGTCGAGCAGTGGAACGGAAGGATTTTCGTCGAGTCAAGGCCTTGTTGCCACGCAGTCTTGAGGACAGGCAAGCCAAGCCCGTTCGTATGGATGGAAACACCGTTCAATTGGACGAGGAATTGCTCGCAATGAACCGAAACGCTCTGAATTACGAGTACCTCAGTCACGCTGTCGGTGGTTCGATAAAGACACTGAACTTAGCCATTAGAGGTCGAGTGTAATCCTTCTCCCGTTTTTTCACCTTACCTTTTAAATTAACAAGAAAATCAAACTATGGGCATGAATCTTATACCAGGAGTGGAATCTACGGGAAGTGCTCTTTCCGCGGAAAAAATCCGCTTGGAAATTATCGCTCAGAATGTTGCGAATGCCAATACCACGCAGGACGCGAGTGGTCATGTTTATCGCCGCAAGGAAGTGGCTTTTGAGGAATATGTAGCATCTCCTGAGCGCCGTGTTCCAGGGTATGTTGACGAAAACCTCTACCTCGGAGTAAAGGTCACCGACGTTTACGATGACATGACTCCCGGTCGTATGATTTACAATCCCGGTCATCCTCATGCCAATGACGATGGAATGGTTCAAATGCCAAATGTCGATGTTTCTCGTGAAATGGTCGATCTGATAAGTGCTTCCCGCGCGTACGAAGCCAACCTTACTGTTGTGAAGACTTCTCGCCGCATGGCCCAGCAAGCGATCGCAATCGGAAAGTAGAATCCATAACGCAACTTAAATTTTCTTAGCTATGAACGAAATTGCATCACTTCCAAGCATGTCGGAACTGCTTTCGCAGAATCCTAATCTTAAACCCAACGCTTCCGTCGATCGCTTTATGCAATCTAGTGAAATGGGAGCTAACCTCGGTTCTGAGTTCTTGCAAAACACTGGTGTGGCGACTGGTGTTAACGCCATTGACGTCGATCCGGTCAATCGGGTAACTGCACCTGGTTTTGCCGATATGTTCGAGAAGTTCATCAAGGGTGTGGATCGAAAGAAGAAGGTCGCCAAGAATGAGGTGCAGGACCTTATTTTGGGGAAGTCCGACAATATCCATGAAGCCATGGTTAAAGTGCAAGAAGCGGGAGTTGCTTTTAACTTGATGATCCAAGTTCGTAACAAACTTGTAGATTCCTACAAAGAACTCATGCGCATGCAGGTGTAGTTCAATAGGACGCTCTTTAAATTGTCTAAAATTTTTAAGTATAACTACACTTTATTGAAAATACTATGAAAGAACGCTTTGATAAACTTTTGGAAATTTGGTCACGAGTTTCTACGGGCCAGAAAATTTCTCTGGTTGTGGCCGTCTTGGGGATTATTGGTCTGAGTGTCGGTATCATGAACTGGACGGCCGGCGGATCGAGTATGCGACCCCTTGTGAGCGGTGCCGATGCCAAAGACTTGGGCGAGGTCGTAGAATTGTTAAAGAACAATCAAATCGAGTACGAGATAAGTGAATCAGGTGACTCGATTTTGGTTCCCGAAGATAAGCGAGCTCAAATGCGCATGGAGATGGCCGTCAAGGGTTTGCCCAAAAGCGGTGATGTCGGTTACGAGATTTTCGACGAGGGTAATTTCGGTATTAGTGACTTTGTTCAGCGAACCAATTACACACGTGCTATTCAAGGAGAATTGGCTCGGACTATTTCGGCAATGGATGCAGTCCGTTCTGCAAAAGTGTTTGTTGTCCAACCCGAAAACAACCTACTTTTGAGTGAAGATCCCAACGACCGACCTAGTGCCACCGTTTATGTCGATACCGGCGGAAACACTTTGGAAAAATCGCAAGTGAATGCGATTCAGTTTCTAGTAGCCCGTGCAAACAAAGGGGTGAATAAGAGTTTTGTTACTGTGGTGGACAATCAGGGAAATACGCTTTCCGATGAAGACGACGGTAGTGGTGTCGCTGGAGTGGCTGGTCAAATGATGAAAGCCTATGAGGCTCAAGAACGTCGTTTGGAGAAAAAAATCGAGAGTATGTTGAGCAAGGTCGTCGAAGGAGGAGTTGTGGCTAGAGTTTCCGTGAATCTGAACACCGAGTCATTGACTTCATTAGATGAAAAGTTCGATCCGGAGGGACAAGTTCCGCGCACGCAAACTACTGATAAGGACGATGCCACCACCGTGGAGACTCAACCCCAGAATACCGCTACCGGCATGGGTGCTAATGTTCCGAATGTGAGCCAAGATGCCACTCAACAGGATCCTATTATGGCGGAGAGCAAGGAAAAGCGTGAATCGAAGACTACTGATTTCGAAATCAGTCGAACTGTCAAGGAAAGCGTGCAGGAACCAGGCTCCATTATTGGCCGCAGTGCAGCTGTGCTCATCGCTAGAGGAGAGCAACCTCGCACTGAGAACGAGATGACGCAAATAAAAGAATCTGTAGTCAACGCCATTGGGGTGCGCTTCGATGAAAAAATAGACAGCAACGAAATTCCTACTTTTGTGACAGTTCACGAAGTTGATTTTGTGTCCACAGCCGGAGGACTTGCGGGAGAAACTCTCAATGAATTTCAAAACATGATCGATACTTGGGGACCTCATCTAAAGAACCTTCTCGGAGTGGTTCTCGCAATTGCCATTTTTATTGTTTTTCTAAGGATGCTTAAAAAGTTCAAGCCCAGTGATGCAGAGGTGCAGGTCCTCGACGAAGTCGATGCGGATGCCTTGGCTGGAGCCCGCTCTCTAGGTGGCGGATTAACTCCCGAATTGCTTAACGATTTGATACAGGAAAAGCCGGATAACGTGGGCACTGCCTTGAAGCGATACTTGGAAACAGGTGCTAGTTAATCGCTAAATGTTCTATCGAATACCTAAAGGAGACAGGTAAATGGACGCAGAGATCGAAGAGGAAGAAAGTATTCAGGATCGCTACAGTCGCATGTCGCGAATACAGAAGTTGGCTTTGCTCATGATCGCTTTGGGACCTCAAGCATCTGCTACGTTGCTGAAGCGGTTTGATACGAAGGACTCTGAGATCATTTGTAAGGAAATCGGTAATTTTCCTATTGTGGATCAGGAGTTGCAGGATTGTGTGTTGGACGAGTTTTCGGAAATCATTGAATCGAGTGTAAGTTCCAATCTTGGTGGGATGGCTTTTGCCCAGAAGACTTTGGAATTAGCTCACGGTGATTACCGTGCAAACAATATGATGAACCGTATTGCGCCTGTTCGGGATTCACTCGATTTCATGGACGACGTGAACGAGATGGAGTCTGGTCAAATTTACAATGTTCTTCGTTTTGAGCAACCCCAGACCATTGCTTTTGTTTTGGCTAATGTTGATTCAGATAAAAGCTCGGAGGTGTTGCTCATGATGGCCCCTCATATTCAGGAGCAGGTCATTGAACGTATAGGTTCGATGGAGACTACTCCTACGGAGCAAGTTCAACTCGTTGCCGATACCCTTGGTCAGCGGATGAGTAAGAAGGAACAGTCGCCACGTGTGAAGACTGGTGGAGTGAAGGCG
>JABHOU010000643.1 GCA_018695085.1 Opitutia bacterium
CCCGATATGCTCAAGCAAGCAGGGTATAAAACCGCAGTGGTCGGAAAATGGCACCTAGGACTGGGAAGCCCTGGGGTCGGTCCCCAATGGAATGACGAACTCAAGCCCGGACCGCGTGAGATCGGGTTTGACTACAGCTTTTTACTCCCCACCACCAACGACCGCGTTCCTCAGGTCTACGTCGAGAACCACCGGGTGCTCAACCTCGACCCCAAGGATCCCCTTTGGATAGGAATGAAAAAGCCAAGCCCTGACCATCCGACCGGAGTGACCCACCGGCACACCCTGAAAATGGATTGGTCCCACGGCCACAACTCGACCATCCACAATGGAATCAGTAGGATTGGTTTTTACACCGGCGGGCATGCCGCCCGCTTCCGGGACGAGGATTTGGCCGACAAGTGGGTTGAAAAATCAAAGGAGTGGATCGGCAAGAACAAGGACAACCCGTTCTTTCTCTTCTTCGCTTCCCATGATTTGCATGTTCCGCGCATACCACACGAGCGCTTTCGCGGAAAGTCAGGGTTAAGCTACCGCGGGGACGTCATCGTGCAGCTCGACTGGTGCGTGGGAGAAATCGTCAAATATCTCAAAAAAGAGGGTCTGGAAAAAGACACCATGATCGTATTCTGCTCGGACAACGGACCCGTCGGGGACGACGGGTACAAGGACGAAGCCCTCGAAAAGATGGGCGACCACAAGCCCGCCGGTCCCTACAGCGGTGGAAAGTACAGCGTACTCGAGGGCGGGACGCGCACTCCATTCATCACCTACTGGCCGGGAACCATCAAGCCCGGGGTTTCGGACGAAATGGTCTGCACCATCGACCTCGCGACCAGCTTGGCCAATCACCTCAAGGTCTCCATGCCCAAGGATGCCTGCCTCGACAGCCTCGACGTCATGAATGCTTTGCTTGGAAAGAAAGGAGCAAAGGGACGTTCACATCTCGTTCAGCAGGACAATGGACGCGGAGGGAACTACGGCTATCGTGTGGGCGATTGGAAACTGCAACGCCACGACTCAAAGAGAAAGAGAAACGTCGTGGTGACCGACAAGCTCGCCAACACTCCTGCCCCTCGCTACGCCCTGTTCGACTTGAGCAAAGACGTGCGGGAAAAGAAAAACGTAGCGGAACAAAACCCGGAAGTGCTCAAACGCATGACGGAAGAATTGCAAAAGATCCTCGATGATGGACGCAGTCGTTAACTTTCATGCCTCTTTGGAGTAATAAGTTATTGTTCCAACCATCTTATATTCAAAATGAACAAAATCCTAATCACCTCCCTGCTCGCTCTCACGCCGGCCTTGCTCCTGAAGGCAGATAGAATCTTGATCGAAACCGAATCCTTTTCGGAGCACGGTGGATGGAAGCTCGATACTCAATTTATACGGGAAATGGGTTCGCCCTACCTGTTGGCCCATGGACTGGGAACACCAGTTGCTGACGCAACCACGACCATTGAGGTCAAGGAAGGTGGAAACTATCAACTGTTCGCCCGCACCAAAGACTGGGTAGCCCGTTGGGGAGCAAAGGGACAACCCGGCCGCTTTCAAATCATCATCAACGGCACCCCGGCAAAAGCCACCTTTGGCACAAAAGGAGCCGAATGGGATTGGCAAGGAGGAGGTAAAATCAGTCTTAAAAGAGGGAAGAACACCTTGGCGCTTCGTGACCTGACTGGATTTAACGGACGATGCGACGCGATCTATTTGACCACTTTCAAGGAAGTCCCACCCAATGATTCCAAAATTCTTGCCAACTGGCGCCGGGAACTTTTGGGCATCACTGAAAAACCTCTCGAGAAAAAATACGACTTGGTCGTCATTGGCGGAGGTTACTCGGGAATGGGAGCTGCCATTTCCGGAGCCCGCATGGGATGCAAGGTGGCTCTCATTCAGGACCGTCCCGTTCTCGGAGGAAATGGATCGAGTGAGGTAAGGGTCTGGGCAAAGGGAAACATCCGCCGTGGGAAATATCCGCGCATTGGAGAAATCATTGAGGAAATCTCGGACAAGGCGAAAAAGTCACCTGGCACCTACGAGGAATTCGAGGATGCAAAAAAGGAAACGATTGTACGGGCGGAAAAGAACATTGATCTGCAACTTTATCACCACGCCTTCAAAGTGGAAAAGAAAGGCAGCAAGATATCCGCGGTTCAGGCCTTCGACGTGCGAACGGGCCAAGTCACCCGTTTTTCGGGAACTCTTTTTGTAGAAGCCACCGGTCACGGAACGATTGGGTTCCTCGCGGGGGCCGATCACGAGATGACCCCCAAGGGCCGCATGGGCATGAGCAACATGTGGGCATGGGCGAACGACAAAAAGGAAATATCCTATCCCAAGACTCCATGGGCTCTCGATTTGAACATGGCGGACTTCCCTTATCCGCGTGACTTTCACGGTCAATGGTTTTGGGAAAGCGGATACGACAAGGACCCTCTCGGAAATGCCGAGGGTATCCGGGACTGGAACCTACGGGCGGTATTCGGAGCCTTCAATGCGATGAAGAACCGAGATGGGGCGGGCAAGCACAAGAACGCCAAGCTTATCTGGGTTGCCTATGTCGGTGGTCCTCGGGAATCCCGCCGACTGTTGGGCGACGTCATACTGAACGAACAGGACATCGTTTCCAAAAGGGATTTCCCAGACGGATGCGTACCCAGCACTTGGAGTATTGATCTCCACTATCCTAAAAAACAATACGCCCAAAAGTTCCCCGACAATCCCTTCATCTCCTATGCCGTACACGGCAAGGGCGTGGATCGTTCCTACGGCTACCCCGTTCCTTACCGCTGTTTCTATTCCCGCAATATCGAGAACCTGTTCATGGCCGGCCGTTGCGTAAGCGTGACCCACGAGGCACTGGGGACGGTACGGGTCATGAAGACCTGCGGAATGATGGGCGAGGTCGTGGGACGGGCCGCTTCCATTTGCATCAAGCGCGGCTGCCTTCCTCGGGACGTCTACAAGAGCTACTTGGACGACCTGATCGAACTGATCAACTTGCCTGGCAAAGCCTTTCGTCCAACCGTAAACGACAAGATCACAATCCCCTCGGATGCGATGGCCTTGGCGGGTGCCTATGGGGCTCCATCCGGTTTGGATCCGAAAAAATTCTCCGGGGTCGTAGATGATGCTCAGGCTTTGCTGAAAGGAAAATGGGCGAAGGGTACTGGATTAAAGCCCTATTTTCATTACGGCTATCGATACTCAAGTGATCCCGAAAGCACCGCTACCTTCACCTTGGAAGCACCCAAGACCGGACAATTCGATACCCGCATTGCTTATCAACCCCATCCCAACCGGGGCAAATCCGTTCCGGTCGAAGTGACCACGGGAGACAAAACCAGCAAAATGAATTCCATCGTGGACATGACCCAAAAGCCAAGTTTTGAAAACGGCTTTCATTCGGTGGGAAAAATCACGCTGAGAAAAGGACAAAAGGTTTTGGTCCACCTTTCCGCCAAAGGATCCAAGGGTAACGTGCACGTGGACGCCGCCCGACTCGTTCCCGTTGATTAACGAATCCGCAAGACTGGCATAAGTGAGACGCACACGTCACTTTTGCCGATTCATTTGCCTCGGCGTCATCGTGGGTTTGATTCATCAATCCCATCAGGATTTTTTGGTAGATCTAAAGGAAAAGGGTCATCCAATCGGTCTGGAAGAAGTTCGGAAATCCCTTCCTTTGACTTCATCTCTCCAAGCCAGTTCCGACAAACCGTCCGAACTTCAAGCGCTGGACTCAAATGAAAAATCATTGGGATTGGTTACCCAAACTGCCCCCGCTGGGGACTCCGCGATCGGGTTTTCCGGGTCGACCAACCTCCTGGTTATTTGGGATGGGGATCAAAAAGTGTCCTCGGTGTCCATCCGTTCAAGTGGCGATACCCTTGACCACGTGGATGCCATACTCGAAGAACCTGATTTCTTCGAACAGTTCGTCGGGAGGACTCGACAAGAACTTGCCCGCCTTAAAAAGGTGGAAGCCGTCTCCGGCGCGACCCTAACCAGCATGGCCATTGTCGATGCCATATCGATGCGCTTTGGTGGGAAAAAGCAGGCAAGCCGGTTTCCCTACCCCATTCGAATTGAAGAGGTCACCGAACATTTCCCATCCGCTTCCGAATTGATCGCCTCGGCTACCCATCCTTCCCTCTTGGATATTTTGGATGCCAATGGGTCCAAGCTCGGACAAGTCGGCAGAAGCTCACCCCATGCCGATCAGATCATTGGCTACCAGGGTCCTGTCGACAGCCTCCTCATTCTGGAAACCAACGGAACCTTGAAGGCTATGTCGATCCGGTCGAGCTTCGAGAACCAACCGTATACGGATTACCCGAACGACGACGCCTACTTCGCTTCGCTGTTTACGGGTAGGTCCATTCCTCAGCTTGCCGACATGAACTTAACCGAAGAAGAGGTCGAAGGGGTTTCCGGAGCCACCATGACCAGCATGGCCATGGCCGAAGGCATAGTCAAAACCGCCTCGAGTTGGGAACGAGAAAGACTTCAATCCCTCGAAGCGAAAAAGCCGATCCTTACCTGGGAAGCCCGAGATTATGGTTCATTGGCCGTCATGTTACTGGCTGGATTCGTGGCCTTCACGAAACGAGGCAAAACCAAATTATTTCGCATTTCTCTGCAGGTTTTACTGGTCTGCTATCTAGGGTTGGTCAATGGAGACATTCTCTCTCAAGCTCTTTTTGCGGGCTGGGCTCAAAGTGGCGTACCCTGGGAACGGGCTCCCATCCTCGCCTTACTCAGTCTAGCTGCCTTGATCGTACCGGTGGCGACCGGCAAGTCCTTCTACTGCCATCAACTCTGTCCCCATGGAGCCGCCCAGCAATGGATGAGGAAACTGAAGAAGAAACCCCTTCGGTTGCCGAAAAAACTGGATAACGTCCTGCAGTTTCTACCGGCCGGATTGCTCGCCTTGGTTGTGTTTCTGGCCTTTACCGGTTCCGCTCACACTGTGGCCATCCTTGAGCCTTTCGATGCCTACGTCTGGGAGGTTGCAGGAGGAATTACCATTGCCATTGCACTCATCAGTCTCATTACCTCGGCGTTCGTCCCAATGGCTTATTGCCGCTACGGGTGTCCTACTGGAGCGGTTCTCAAGCTTTTCGAATTCAAAAAAGGAGGTGATGGGTGGAACAAAAGAGATTACCTGAGCTTCACCCTCCTCGGTCTGGCATTGATTCTTTATTTTTTCTTTTGACGAAAAATGTCACGATCCCTTTTGATTCTTTCTCTCATTCCGCTCCTTGGGTGTCAGGATGATGGCGAACGGAACTTGAAACCGTACAGTCTGACGGGGAAGGCGCTCGGCACGACTTGGACCGTAAAGGTTTTGAGTTACCAACCCATCGATGAGAGCAAACTTCGAACTGACCTTGCGGCAAAGATCGAAGAAGCCGAACAAATCCTTTCCCACTGGCGGCCCGATGCCGAACTTTACCAACTAAACGCCACCCTTTCTTCCGAGCCTGTTTCCATTTCTCCGCTCCTCCATGAATTGCTCACGCACGCAAAGTGGACATACGAACAAACCGGCGGTGCTTTCGATCCCACAATTGCCCCGCTCGTCAATCTCTGGGGATTCGGCCCGGTTTCGACAAACAGGTTGAGCATTCCAACGGAAAAGGAAATCGACGAAACCCTTCAGTCAACGAGTATGAATCAAGTGGAAATCCTAAGCGACTTCGAGGTTCGGAAGAAACTTCCCGCACTCCAAATCGATCTATCGGCTTCGGCCAAGGGAGAAATCATCGACGAGGTCTGCGAAATGCTCGATCGTAGAGAACTGAGCAATTACCTCGTCGAAATCGGAGGAGAAATCAGAGGGCGTGGAAACGGAAAGTCGGGGGAAGGATGGACCATAGCCTTGGAGGATGGATCCGAAGGCAAATCGAACAAATTGTCCACAGTCAACCTGCTCGACTATTCCGTTGCCACCTCCGGAACCTACCGGCAAACGAAGCCAAACCCGGATTCGGTCAAACCTGCCTCCCATTTGATCGACCCTCGGACCGGTCGCCCGGTCGAACACGATCTGATTGCAGTCAACGTACTCGCACCCACCGCCCGTGATGCGGATGCGCTCGCCACCGCTCTAATGATCCTCGGACCAGAGGAAGGAATGAGCAAGGCAGAGGAAATGAACTTGATCGCCCGCTTTTGCACAAGTGAAGGAAACCGAACTCGACATACCCATACACCCACCTGGATACGTCTTTATCCCGTTGCGAACCAATAATTCAAAAGGAAGCGTAGCAAACCTTGATCGAAAGCGCTCTGGGTTCGACATTGTGATCAATATCAAATAAAACTCGACATTGAAGTGTTGGTTCGAATCCCATCATCCCAAACCTTCAAATACTGAAGTCAAAAAAACGCTCCTCCCAGTTCGCCCATGCAAGCATTCAAACCTTCTTTGCTTTCTTTCCTGTTCTCTCTCTCCACGCCCGCGTTCTCCGAGATCGAGCGCGGAGAGGTTATCTACAAGCAACTCTGCTTCAATTGCCACGGGGTCAACCTGGATGGCGGGATTGGGCCAAGTTTGATTGATTCATATTGGAAAAACGGAGATTCTTACGATGCGATCTATCGCAGCATCGCCAAGGGAACAACCGGGACTGAAATGATAGCCTATGAATTAGTCTATCCAGAAAAAGATCTCCGTTCTCTTACGGACTTCATCATAGGCAAACAAGAAGGCAACCGAGAGACTCTACGCTCCACCTACCCCAGAGACTATTTCAAAGGCAAAAGACTGCATCCCGACCTTTTTGACTCCATTGAATCAACCTCCCAAAAGAAATTACCCGAGAACTTTTACTATGTGGAAAGGATGTTTGACGGGGTTCTGCGCGGTCAGTCCAAACTATTCATCAAATCACCTGGCAAGTACCGATTGAATATTAATGGCAAAGGGCGAACTTCAATTTGGGTGAATGGAAAGGAAGTTCATTACAGCAATGACAAGAAGCCAAAGGACACTCACTTTGACAAAGAATTCGAATTGTCTTCCGGAACCCACGACTTGGAAATTCTCCACGAGGAACCGACTGCGCATTCGATGAGATTCGGAGTCAGGTTACAAAAACTCAACGGCAGACATTGGATGCTAACGGGGAAAAGTTTGGAGGGCAGCGTCCCCAAAGTCGTTCGCTCCGGAGAAAGTGCAAAAGTGATTCGCAAATGGATAGAAGGCTTGCCTCCCAGAACCCTGTTGTTGCTTTTGCCAAACAAGGTTCTTCTGGCTTACGATTCGACCAGCGGAAAGATAGTCAAGGGTTGGGAGTCCGCTTTTATAAATCAAACCCCTTCCCTTGACAGCCGAAGTCAAAAACAGTCCGAAGTCAAAGGGAAGGAATTACAAGGTATCGCCAAGACGATATTGGAAGGTACGCGTTTTAATCTGTTACATTACGAAACCGAGGGGGATTCCGTGAAAATCGCAACTCTCGTGGATGGGACGCCCAAGAGCTTCAGGGTCAGCCCCGAAGGTGGAAATTCTTACAAACTCACTTTCTGATTTAGTTATAAAAAACAAACATATGAAAAGATTTTTCGTTCTCCTCCTTTCGTTCGGCTTCTCAATTTTAAATGCCCAGGTTCCTGACGGATACAAAATTCAATCCATACCTCTTCCCCGCGGTTCGGTTTCCGTACTTGGATTATGTCACAAACCAGACGGCACCCTTGCGATTTGCACATGGGAAGGCGAGGTCTGGGAACGGAAGGGAGAGATATGGACAAAGTTTGCCGAGAACCTAATGGAGCCCAATGGCATCCATTACGATCCAAAGGAGGAAGTCTATTACGTTGCCCAGAAACCTGAACTTACGCGTTTGGTTGACCTGAACAAGGATGGCGTATGCGACCGTTACGAGTGCATAAGCGATGCGTTTGGAATTTCCGGGGAGTATCACGAATATCACTACGGCCCGGTGGTTGATTCCTTAGGCCGAAAATATGCCTCCCTTAACCTAGCGGCACGCGGAGAGTTTACCGTGCCGGACGGAAAACCATTTGGGAAAGGTGGTGGAAACATGTCCTATAACGCCCCTTGGCGAGGATGGGTCTACCGGTCCGACAGAAAAGGGCATTTCCAACCACTTGCCAGTGGCTTTCGCTCACCCTGCGGAATCGGAATGAGCCCGCAGGACGAGCTTTTCATAACTGACAACCAGGGTGACTGGGTCGCGGATTGCGCCCTCTATCATGTTCGTGAAGGGAATTTCTACGGACATCCCGCCTCACTCCCCGCTCGTCCCGATTTCAGCAAGGACAAAGTGCTTTCCCTCTCCGCCAAAGACTTCGAAAAAATCCGTACCCCTCCGGCGGTCTGGTTGATCCGCGAAACGATCGCCAATTCCCCGGGCAGTCCCATTTGGGATACCACGGAAGGAAAATTCGGCCCCTTCGAAGGACAAATGTTCATTGGCGACCAACGTCAATCCAACTACTTCCGCTCCGGGGTCGAGAAAGTAAGCGGAGAATACCAAGGTTGGTGCGTCGATTTCCTGCGTGGACTGGATTCCGGCCCCGTAAAAATGTCCTTCGATGGCAAAGGACGACTCTGGTCCGCCCAAGTCGGGAGAGGTTGGTTCAGCAAGGGCGGGAAGAGAACTGCGATACAATATGTCGAATGGGACGGGAAAACCACTCCCTTTGCCATTCACTCGGCAAGTTTGACCAAGACCGGATTCGAGGTGAAGTTCACCCAGCGAATTGGCCGCAAAACAACCCCCAAGATTACCAGTTGGAGCTATCATTATTACAGTACCTACGGTTCCCCACCCATTGACCCAAAGGAATTGAAGATAAAAAACTATCAACTCTCCAAGGATCGCAAAACCGTAACTTTCGACGTTCCGTTACAACCCGGAAAAGTCTATGCAATCGAATTTTCCGAACAAAAGAACACCGAGGCAAAACTCCTCGATTACTCGACCATCTATTACACGTTAAACAGCCTCCGGCCTGCAAAAGAACCCCGAACCGGCAGGAACGTCGGATGGTCGCTCGCAGGTTCAAGTTGGAATCGAAACGACAAGGCACGACCCACCCCACCTGTCGTCATGCCCTTACCTTTAGAGAAATGCACCTTGCCCACGCCCAAGAACGCAACCACTTTGGATGCATCCCAATGGACCAATGCGGATTGGAAATTCGACAAGAAGGGCGTCATGCCCCGCGGCAAGGGAAACAACCTGACCAAGCAATCCTACGGAGATGCCCGTATTCATTTGGAATTTCGCTTCGATCCTTCGGACAATCCGGAATGGAAAGGCCAGCTATATGGAAATTCGGGAATCTTTCTTATGTCCGGATACGAACTCCAAGTCGTGAACAGTTTCCAAAATCCGACCTTCGCCGATGGAACATGCGGCTCGATTTACGGGCAACATCCACCCCGGGTGAACGCCTCCCGAAAACCCGGCGAATGGCAAACCTACGATATCCTGATGAAAGCTCCTGTTTTCTCAAACAAGGGTAAAGTCGAAAAACCTATGCGCGTCACGGTCTTTCACAACGGAATCCTGATTCACGACGACGCCTGGATCTACGGGGAAGTCGGTGGACCCTACAAAAAACATGGCAAGCGACCTCTTATGATTCAAGACCACAAAGGAACGGGCGTTTCTTTCCGCAACCTCTGGATCATACCGGACCTAAAGTACGAAAAGTCTCTTGATTCCTTCCGAAACCTTTACCCCAAGCCGGACAATAGTTCGATCTAACGCAACTTTTTAGGCCTCGCTTCCTTCCGCCCCGACAAAAGACTTCAAGCATGAAAACCATATTCAAAACTCTCCTTGGGGTATGCCTGAGCCTTTCTTTTACGGGGTGCATCGAGTTCGAGAAGCAGGAACTCGTTTACCACCACGACCAGGAGAAGGACGAGATTCGGATGACCCTGCGATACGAAGGCATATTC
>JABHOU010000609.1 GCA_018695085.1 Opitutia bacterium
AAGTACGTGCGCGAACTTCCTCGTCTCGTATGACCCCTTTTCCTCGGTCCGCCTCTTCCTTGGTTGCTTCGAACTGCGGCTTGACGAGGGCAATGAGGTGTCCACCTTCGCAGAGAAAGGCCCATGCTGCAGCGATGACTTTGCGAAGGGAGATGAAGGACAGGTCCATTACGATAATGGGGTAGTGGTGCAGAGGGAGGTCGCCGGGTTTTATGTTACGCAAATTCGTACGCTCTATGTTGGTCACACGTTTGTCTTGCCGAAGCTTGTAATGGAGTTGTCCGTGTCCTACGTCGAGGCAGGTTGCCGATTTTGCCCCCGCCTGCAGTAGGCAATCGGTGAAACCTCCCGTAGAAGCTCCAAGGTCCAGAATATCGACTCCCTTGATGTGTAGAGGACACTCGTCGAGGAACCCATGCAGTTTTTCTCCTCCTCGTCCTACATAGGGGGGAGGTGTTTCGACTCTCACTTCGGCGTCTTCGCGGAGAAGGCGTCCGGGTTTGTTCACCCGTTCGGTTCCGATCCAAACCTTCCCTCCGAGTATCAGGGCTTTGGCTTGGGTGCGACTTTCGCAAAGTCCGAGGTCAAGGATAAGCTCGTCGGCTCTTGTTCTTTTGATTTTCACTTTTCCTTGATTGTTCTGATTTTGCCCACCTTTACAAGTCTGAGATTGTTTTGGAACAGCTCCTTAATGGAAGAGCAAACGGTGCCCTTTGCGCAGTTCTCTACAGTGAAGTGGGGAACACGGAAGAAATTATAATATCGGTTTTAATTTTTTTATTCCCACTAGATAGTTCCCTAAGTTGTTGCTGTATAATGTATTAACGTGAGTCGAGGTGAGGTTGAATGTAATTATTTTGTAAAATCGCTTGACGATGGTGGGGAATATTGTCAAGAAATGGGGCTAAATGGAACACATTGGATAGAAAGTGAGATCTCTTGGACAATTCAGGCGTCAGTTTTTTCGTTGGGGAATTCGTTCATTCGGTGGACGACAAAGGTCGTATCACCATTCCTTCGAAATGGCGCATCGAGGGCGGGGAGAACACTTATCTGGCGCTCCCGAACCCAGGAGGTTATGTGACCGTGTATCCGCCGAAAATGGTGGCTCGGTTGGAGGAGAAGGTGGCGGAAGCCAATATGAGCGATGCAACAGCGCAGGCTCTCTTGATGGAACTTTTTTCAAAGGCGCATTCCTTCGGTTGCGACAAGCAAGGGCGAATCAACTTGAACGACAAGTTGCTTGGTCATGCGGGCATTCGCAAAAAAGCCGTGTTGGTTGGCAACTTTTCAGCCTTTGCCGTTTGGGGGGATGGCCGTTACTCGGCTCGCGAACAAGCCTCCGAGCGAACGTATTTCGATGCGATGAGGGACCTGGGATTATGAAATCCGCACTTTTTCATACACGACGGTTTTGGGGATTTCCGTCTTTGGAAGGGGAGTTTGGTGCGTTTCTTTCTCGGGTTCCTCGCGTCATCGATTCATTTTTGCATTGCCTTCTTTTGCCTTGTGCGTGCTTCGCCCCACTTTTCACCCCCCAATTGACGCCTGGAGGGCGTATTCTGTAAGCTTTCGGACCTTAATCACGAACATTAAATGTTTTGCGGCACGGCTGAGTTCGTCTGCGCTCCTTCAAAGGTGAGGCATATACCAGTACTTCTCGACGAGGCACTGGAGGCTCTTGCCTCTGGCCCCGCAAGCCGTTATTTGGATTGCACGTTTGGCGGTGGCGGTCACACCGAGGCTCTCCTTGAGTCTTCGAAAGATGTTGAGGTTGTTTCTCTCGATTGTGATCCCGACGCAGGGGTTAGAGCTGAACCTCTGATGGAGAAATACGGCGAGCGTTTTCGGTTTTGTGATTTGAGCTTTCAGTGTTTAGATGATGCGAGTTCGGAGGGCGAGTTTGATGGTATTCTCTTCGATTTAGGCATATCTTCCTTCCAGTTGGCCGAAGCCGAGAAGGGTTTTTCATTCAGGCTCGATGCGCCTCTCGATATGCGTTTGAATCCTCGTGTGGGGCAAAGCGCTGCTGGTTTTCTGGAAACTGCCCCTCGGGAAAGTCTTGTTCGAGCGATTCGCGAATATGGGGAGGAGCGTCGTTGGAATCGCGTCGTGAACGCAATTTTAGATGCAAGAGGCTCTGGCAAACTTCAAAGAACAGTGAGTGCGGCAGAAGTGGTATCTAAAGCGATCGGCAATACGGGGCGGAAGCCTCGAATGCATCCGGCGACTAAGACTTTTCAAGGTATTAGAATTGCTATAAATGGCGAACTGGAAGCCATTGCCGTAGCGTTGCCAAAAGCCTTTCGGGCATTAAAACCGGATGGATTTCTCGTAGTGATCGCTTTTCACTCTCTTGAGGACCGCATTGTTAAGCGTTTCATGCGGCGAATGGCAGGCAGACCCGAGCATCGTCGTGATTCCCGTTCGATTCACGAGCGGGTTGCATACGCGAAGCTCACTTCTACCAAGGCCGTTAAGCCTTCACTTGAGGAGATCGAACGCAATGCGAGAAGCCGATCTGCTCGAATGCGGGTGCTCCAAAAGATTTCACAGCCTGAACTCTGATGGTTAAGGTGAAAGACAGCCGTTTTACCCGTCTGGGAGTTGCGGTAAGCCTGTTCACGCTTGCTGTATTTGGTGTTTTCTCACTTGGCATCGTATGGCTTAGAATGGAAATATCCGAAAATGCTTCCACTTGTGGACTATTGGAAGACGAACGTGAAAAAGTTAACCGCAGATTAAGGGCACTAAGGGGCCAAAAGTCAGCTTCTATGAGGCCAACGCGTTTGGCGGCATTGGTAAAAGGTAGGCTTTCGATGCCAGGGGTTTCGAGTCAATTTTATATTACCGAGGGCGAGATGAAAAAACGCCTCTCTTCTGATGATTCGTCGAATGCTTCACCACGATCAAGAAAACTTGCGGGGAATTTTGTGCAGTGAGAAGTGCATTTTTAAGTCCCTTTAGGTTTTATTTGGTTTTTGCTGCAATTACTTGTGTTTTCTGCTCTCTCGCCGGTCGCCTTGTATACCTGCAGGTGGTAAAGGGCGACGCACTTAGAGACTCGGCTCAAAATGCCCGCCAAAATTTTTCGGTTCTTTTGGCCCGTCGTGGCGATATCGTTGACGCTAAGGGGAATTTATTTGCTACGACTCGCTCCCTAGTTGAGGTCGGAGTGGATCCGCAAGCAGTTCAGGACGAAGATCTCCATAAAGTATCTAGGCTTGCCGAATTGTTACAGGTCTCTGAGGTAGAAATTCTAGAGGCTTTTTCAAATAAGACTCGCCCAGGTAATGAATTTAGTGGGGAGGTCCGTCCGATTCGATGGACAAAGATAGCTGATGATGTGGAGGAGGATCTTTACAGGCAATTAATGTCACTAGAAATTAAGGGAGTGTACGGAAATTTTAAGCATTCAAGACTTTACCCGGGAAACAAACTTGCTTCACACGTGATTGGTTTTGTGAACAAGGAAGGAATCCCGTCAATGGGTGTTGAGAAGACGGTTGATTATTACTTGAGGGGGCAAGCGGGGTGGCGTGAGTGGGAGAGAGATGGTCGTCGTCGAGAACTGTTGCAATACCGCACAAGAGAAGTTCCGTCGAAAGATGGACTGAATGTGGAACTGAGCATTGATAGAATGATTCAAGACATGGTTGAACGCGAGTTGTCTTCGGTTGTTGAGGAATTTAATCCGATAAGTGCAAGCATTATAGTGACTGAGCCATCTACAGGTTATGTGCTCGCAATGGCAAATGCACCAGATTTCGATCCAAATAAATTTAACGATTTCGAGATGGGGAATCTACGAAATCGCACCATGACCGATGTGTACGAACCAGGTTCGGTATTTAAAATAGTAGCCGCTGGTGGAGCAATGAATGAGAACTTGGTAACAGGAGATAGTATTATAGATTGTTCTTCTTCGATCACGATGCGTGGTAGCAGAAAGTATCGCCTGCCCAGAGATGATCATTCTTTAGGAAAAATAAGCGTTGAGGAAGTAGTGGTTCACTCCAGTAACAGGGGAGCCGCTCATCTTGGAATAATGCTTGGTGCAAGTAGATTCTATGAATATTGCAAGAGTTTTGGTTTTGGAGTTAGGACAGGTATTGGATTCAGAGGAGAACGTAGAGGCACACTTCATCATCCAAAGCGTTGGGATGGATTGACGATTACTAGGATGCCAATGGGGCACGCCGTAAGTGTAACTCCAATGCAAATGCATTCGGCTATGGCGGTAGTGGCGAGTAACGGCATTTTGATGAAACCCCAAGTAGTCAAAAGGGTGTATGATTCTGAAGGGAAAACGGTTGTTGAATTCAAGCCGAGAAGCATTCGAAGGGTGCTGCGAACGGAAGTGGCGCAAGACTTAACGGGTATGCTCGCAAAAGTGGTATCCGAGGGAACAGCTAAAAGAGCTAAGGTAAAAGGCTACCTAGTCGCAGGAAAAACTGGCACGACTAAAAAAATAATTGAAGGACAATACTCGAATAGGCACCACATTGCTTCATTCGTTGGTTTTCTTCCCGCAAACGATCCTCGAATCGTAATTTCCGTTATCGTTGATGAACCAAAGATGAAGCCAGGCCGCATAGGTTATGGAGGTAGTGTGGCGGGACCCGCATTTCAAAGAGTGGCAAAAGAGGTTATCGGCTATTTGGGGGGAAGGCCAAATCAAACTGATGAAGAATTGGCCACAATGCAAAAAGAAAGGCTGAGGGCTTTGTAGGATTTACAAGATAAACTGATCTGATCATGAAATCGCAACCAGACCAAATCACCGATCCAGTTAATGATTTCCGCGAGCGAATGCGCGGGATCATGCCATTGGGGCAACTTATACCAGACACAGACTGCCATTTGAAAGGGAATTCGAGTTGCCTGATCAGTAATTTGGTAACGGATAGTCGGAGAGTTTCTCCAGGATCTCTCTTTTTTGCATTCTCGGGTTCTCGTGTTGATGGAAAATCTCACATACAAGAAGCTGTTGACCGTGGTGCCGCGGGAATTGTAACAGGTTTGGAGCACGTGGAGCATGAAGGTGTTGCTTCCCTGCGTGTTTCTGACGCTCGAAAAGCATTGGCTCGTTTTGCTCGTCGTTACCATGGATGGCCAGATAAGACACTGCGTGTTTCGGGAATAACTGGCACTAACGGAAAGACGACGGTCACTGCCTTGAGTCGCCATCTGATGGAGCGACCAGGGCGACCAGTTGGATTGGTCGGAACGGTTAAATACCATTTGGGAGACAGGGAACTGCCATCTTTCAAAACCACCCCTGAATCGGCTGATTTATATGCAATGCTGCGCAGTATGTTGGCGGCAGGTTGTTCAGAGGCGGTCATGGAAGTGAGTTCGCACGGGATTCATCAATCTCGAGTGAATGGGCTCTCCATGGAAGTGGCAGCCTTTCTAAACTTGAGCCGTGATCACCTTGATTACCACGGTACCATGGAGGACTATTTTTCCCAAAAAAGGCGGATTTTCAATGGGAATAACGGCTCTCTTCCTAAAGTTGCCGTCATTAATGGAGATTGTCCTTTTGGAAAAAGGTTACTTGATGAAATACCTACTCAAGTCCGCAGCATCACCTTTGGCGAGGACCCTAAAAGCGATTTTCGTGTCAGAGATATATCTTTAACTCCCGAGGGAACGGAATTTGTTCTGGATTGTCCCGAAGGTTCTATAGTTACCCGTAGCTCAATGCTGGGGCGTTACAACGTAATGAACATCGCGGCGAGTCTGGCAATTGTTTACGCAATGGGATTCTCTGTTTCAAAAGTCGTACACAAGGTGGGTACCTTTAAAGGGGTAGACGGGCGGATGGAGCCAATTGAGAGAGGTCAGCCATACAAGGTGCTGGTTGATTATGCTCACACACCGGATGCTCTTCGTAATGCGCTTGGGATGTTGCGCGAATTTACACAAGGTAAATTACATCTCGTTTTTGGCTGCGGAGGTGATCGAGATAGGGGCAAGAGAATGGAAATGACTCGAGTGGCTTCTGCAGGTGCCGACGAATCTTGGGCTACTTCGGATAATCCTAGGACTGAACCCCAAGATGATATTTTTCGTGATATGCGAAAAGGTCTGCCAAAGCGATCAAAAGTGAATTTTGTGGATGATCGAAGGAGGGCTATTAGTCTGGCCTTAGATGCTTCCGATCAAGATGACTGTCTGCTGATTGCGGGTAAGGGGCATGAAACTTTTCAAGAAGTTCAGTACACCTCGATACCATTCGATGACCGCCTAGTTGCGGATGAACTTTTAAATGCAAAATCGTTAGGAATGTAATGCCGTTTTTTGATCCCGAATCATTAGCTGAATGGTCAGGAGGGGAGTGGAATCACTCTCCCCGAAACTTAGTTTCAGGCTTCTCTCATGATTCCCGAAGGATGGAGTCGGGTGAGATGTTCGTGGCCGTAAGGGCGGAACGCGACGGGCACGATTTCATCAGAGATGCAGCTAGATTAGGGGCATCATCCGCTATGGTTGATCATTTCGTAGCAGAGTCCAATCTCCCCCAACTCAAAACGACCGACGTGGGTGAGGCATTTCTCCGAATAGCTCACATGCATCGCAGCAATTTCGAAGGAAAAATTGTCGGTGTTACGGGGAGTTGCGGCAAGACATCGACAAAAGATGCTCTCAAACTTTTACTTGGACAAGATACTTGCTTAGCGACTAACGGCAATTTCAACAATTTGTTGGGTGTTCCGCTGACATTGCTTCGACTTGAACATTCGCTTCATCGTCAGGCCGTCGTAGAGGCCGGAATCAATCAAATAGGAGAGATGGCTAAATTGGCCAAGGCAATTGCTCCGGATATTACTCTCGTCACCATGGTGGCGTCGGCTCATCTGGAGGGATTGGGAAGCGAGACGATGGTCGCTCAAGAGAAAGCGAGGCTAATTCAAGATTCAACAACAGTAAAGACGGCAATATTTCCGGAGCATTGCCTCAAATTCGATGAATTTCGAGAGGTCCAAAAGAGTGAGACGAAAAGTCTCGTCCTCAGGTATGGAGACCCCAATGAGGAACCTTCCAAGGGATTCCTCTTTTTCGATACGAAGACTGAAACAAACAGGGTTGGGGATGCCGTGTCGCTTAGGCTAAGGCGACGCGGCT
>JABHOU010000644.1 GCA_018695085.1 Opitutia bacterium
GTCGTCGTTATAAAATACTATGGTTTCCTCCCAACCAAGGTCTGCGGGCTGTTCCTTGAAAACCGCGATGCTTTCGAGAATGGAAATGCGACCAACGTCATCGGCGTCTTCAGCCTGCGAGGCGGAAGACAGCATCTGTTCGGTTTCAACCACGCCACAGGTGGAAATGACGTGATCCGCGAATATGCTTTCTTCATTGTCCAGTTCAAGACGTTCCACTTTGTCGTTTTTCGTTACAATACGTTTGACCCCGAGGTTCATGCGGCGTTTTCCGCCTAGTTCTTCATATCGCTTTAGAATGGGGTCTAGGAAACGCCGAATGCCGTCAAGTGGGCGGGCTAACCCTTGTCGAAAAATGGCATCGAAGAGCATTACAAAACTCGCGAAATCGATGTCGTTTTCGACGGCTGAACCATAGTAGCAGGTCGGACAAAGGAGAATCTCGATCAAGAGAGGTTCTTGAAGATGTTCACCAAGAATGGCACGAGCGGAGACATCGCCCGCAACTTCAGGCGAGTATGCATCGAAAGCCTCCATCGTCCGGAGGAGCTTTTGAAAACGATCTTGTTCGCGGGGGAATAGGCGTTCCACTTCGGAAATAAAAAAGGCGAACTCGTTGTTGAATTTCAGATCGACGTCCGGAAAGGCGATCCTCGAGAAACTTTGCGGAGACAATGCCAGTTCCTCGAACGGGATGCGTAATTGACGACAAAGGCGAATCAATGGGGAAGCTTTCGCTGAATCGTTCGGCGGAAAATTCGTTACTGCGTGTAGTCCCACGTCAAATTTGCGTCCTCCACGCGCGAAAAAACTGTTTAGTCCTCCTACGACGTAATGCTTTTCCAGAAGCAATACGCTCTTGCCGAACATGGCCAAGCGAAGGGCCGATGCAAGGCCAGCCATGCCGGAGCCGATGACGACTACTTCGAAATGCTGCCCGTCCAGGGCTTCGGTTTTCCGACGCGCGTTGGGCAAGGGGTAGGGCGACGAAGGCTTAGGCGACCGCCTTGGCCTCGAATTTCGGGAACAAATATTCTGCCGAACTGTCGAGAGATTCAAGTTGTCGATATTCGGCTTCGGGAACCTCAATGCCATGTTGCTTGCGCAACTCCATTACAATATCGAGGAAGTCCATCGAGTCCAAGTCGAGCTGATCTCGCAGACGCACCTCGGGCTTGACATCAGTCAAATCCTCGTCGGGAGCGATCTCGGCAATGATGTCCAAGACGATTTGTTTTACCTTTTCTTTATCCATTTAATTGGGAAAAGAAATGTTGATAGGCTAGTTGTGAAACTTTTTCAAGATAAGAACTGAATTGATTCCAAGCATGCCGAAGGAGTTGTTCAGAATCACTTCCACGCCTTTTGTCTCTTTCGCTTCATCACAAACAAGTCCGGGAAGCGCACAGGCAGGGTCAAGTTCTTCGACATTGATGGTTGCGTGAACCATTCCGTCACCGAAAGAGGGCAGGTTGCCCGCCAGTTCGAGAGTTCCGGCCGCTCCCATGGCGTGTCCGATGAAGCTTTTGGTGTTGTTGACAAAGGTTCCTTCGCTAGCGCCGAAGACGGCTCGCAGTGCGCTGCACTCCTGCTCGTCTCCTTGGGGGGTGGAAGTCGCATGGGTGCTCACGATATCAACGTCCGCGGGTGTCAGCTTCGCCTTTTTCAATGCCAGTCGGATGCATTCTTCCTGCCTCTCGGGATTGGGCAAAACGTAATCGGTACCATCCGAGTTCAAACTGTATCCGGCAATCTCGCCTAGAATTTGAGCTCCACGCGCCTTGGCATCTGAAAGACGTTCCAGAACGTATAGGCATCCTCCCTCGCTCACCACGATGCCGTTCCGGTTCTTGTCGAAGGGACGGCTCGCCTTAGTGGGATCTTCGTGTTGAGCGAGAGCCCCTTGGCTTTTGAATCCCGCAAATATCCCATAGGCACGAATACTTTCGCTTGCGCCACCGGCGAGAGCTAGGTCGCATTCGCCGAGGCGGAGCATTTGAGCACCTTGTATTATTCCTGCATTACCCGCGGCGCAGGCGGCTCCCACGGTGTAGTGCGGGCCGGTCAGGCCAAGATTTACGGTGATTTCTCCGGCGGGATTGTTCGCGACCGTCCGCGGGTTGTGATGGTGGGTCCAAAACTTGACGTCTTCATCGTAATGGTCGAACAGCTGGCAGACCTCCGTTTCCGTTTCCACGTTTCCATGTTCGGTGATGCCTACGTAGACACCGATCCTCGATCTATCTACTTCGGCCGGTTCGATACCTGCACTGGCAAAAGCTTCATTAGCGCAGTAGATGCCGATGCTACCTGCTCTGGTACCTACGCGAAGCTGTTTGCGAGACTGATGCCGGGTGGTTTCAAATTCACAGACGCCTGCCGGCAGTTCGCCCATATTGCGTACCGGGAAGCGGGTAACTCCGCTGCGACCTGCCAAGAGGTTTTCGCGCAAGGTGAACAAGTCGTCTCCCAGAGGGGAAGTGAGCCCCACGCCAGTTATCACGATACGTTCGTCGAAATAATTCATTATAAGTCTAAAATGTGATCAGGCAATTCATTGAATACTTTCAGAAAAATCTATATCTGTCGAAACCTGAAGGAGGGGACCCTAGAAACGAATGCCATAGGCATCGATGCGTTTGCGAAGTGTCGCTCGGGTAATGCCGAGCAGAGCGGATGCTTTGACTTGATTGCCGCCGGTCTCGAGCAGAGATCTTTGAATCATCTCTTTCTCCACGAGCGCGAGTAGATTCGAGTCGGACATTTCCCGAACATTGGCGTAGGCTAGATCGAAGGACTCCGAAGCAGACACGCTGCTCGTGGAAATGGTTTCGGCGGTGGATTCGGTTTTGCCTGCTTCGTGAGCCTTTGGCTCTATTCGAGAACCGAAATGGGCCGAAGTATCTGCGCTACTTGAGGCATTTTCAACTGCCTGAACGGAGTCTTCGGCGGATTGCTCGCTTAGACCTGCATTTACAAGGGTGGGCAAGTCCTTGCCAAGAACGCGTTTTCCTTTGCCTACGACCGAGGCGGAGTGGATGGCGTTTTCCAGTTCTCTCACGTTCCCGGGCCAATCGTAATTACCCAAGGTATCAAGAGCATCCTTGGATATTTCCTTTATTCCCGTCTTCTTCTCTTTGTTCAGACGATGGATGATGAAGTCCACTAGTTCGGGAAGATCTTCCATTCGCTCCCGAAGCGGGGGCATCTCTATGGTGACTACGTTCAGCCTGTAATACAAATCCTCCCTGAATTCCTTGGCTTTTACCATGGAAACCAAATTCTTATGAGTCGCCGCGATGAGACGAGCATCGACTTTCTTTACCTTGGTGCCTCCCACCCGCTGAATCTCTCCTTCTTGGATGGCTCGTAAAATTTTGGTTTGAGTGGGGAGAGTCATGTCGCCTATCTCATCCAGAAAGAGGGTGCCGTTACTGGATAACTCGAATTGGCCGGCTTTTGCGTCCGTTGCTCCGGTGAACGCTCCTTTTTCGTGACCAAACAATTCACTCTCGATGAGGTTTTCAGGGATGGCGGCGCAATTAACGGCAATGAACGGGCCTTTGGAGCGGTGGCTGTGACGATGTACGCAACGGGCAATCAATTCCTTGCCTGTGCCACTTTCACCGGTTACCATGACCGTTGCTTCGCTGGCAGCCACTTGGCCAACCGTTTTCAGCACGTTCTGCATGGCTTCCCCGCTTCCTGCAATCCCTTCGGCATAATCGCCGGAGTTCAGCAGATTTTCTTTTTTCTCTCCCGATTCGCGAATGTCACGGCTCGCCTGCAGAGCTTTGGTCACAAGCGACTCCAGTTTCTTGAGATCGAACGGCTTCAATACGTAATCGAACGCACCGTGCTTCATCGCTTCGATCGCCGTCTGCGTAGTACCGTAAGCAGTCATGAGGATGACCATGGATTGCGGGGCCTCAGTGCGCAAATGCTGCAAGGTCTCAACGCCAGA
>JABHOU010000645.1 GCA_018695085.1 Opitutia bacterium
GGTCGGTATTTCGTATTCGGTGAGGATTCGCTCAGCGCGGTCGATGCATACAACGGCACAGTACTCTGGACGCGACCGATCCCTTCACGCTCTCCTGATTTGCACTCCTCGGGCGGGGTGTTGCACTACACCGAAAACATCTGGTCACGCGAACTTCGAGATGCCCATCGTCGCAGCGTACGGGTCAACGACAAGCACGTCTACCTTCAGCTCAATTCCGGTCACTTCCGTGGACAGGCCAACGGCCTTTTCGTACTCGATGCCCGAACCGGCGAACAGAGCACCGTATACGCACCCTATGTCCAACCACCCAACTTCCTCCTCGATGAACCGCGTTCCTGGCCCTTGAAAATCGATGACGCTCACTCCGGAACCCTGACCCTGATTCCCGGTGCAAATCACCTGGAGGTTCGCTTGAAAACCGTCGACCCCACAGTGACCGCTCTGGACGAATGGGATCTGTTTTTCGATTTCCGGGCACCGGAAAAGCGCTTCGGGCTCTACGAGAAAGGCGTAATTCGCATGCGGGTTGCCCCGAACGCGACTGTCCGAGTGCCTGCTCAAGCTAAAAGCTTCGGTTTTGCCGCCATTCTGAATTCCCACGACGGCGGTCCTGATGAACGGATCGCGCAAAGCTATCTTTTTTGTGACTTGGTGGCGAATGGACTCAATAATGGCTGGGCCAACTTCCGCTTGGATGCGAACGAACCCATTGCGAAAAAACCCGTTCTCATCGCTGGCGAAGCGGCCGATTTCCCAAAGGTCAAAGTGTCCGCCGGTTGGCCCAAGGCGATCGATCCCGCCATAGCCTTGCGACCGCGCCTCCATCCACTCACTGGCGAACCAGGCCCCCGCATATTCCGTACCGGAACCGGCACTTGCGGAGGATTCGATTTTTCCGCCAGCAGCGTGATCAAGAAGAGTGGAGCGGCCAAAGTGCTTGGCATTTACGACTTTTCCGATGACAGCGGCTTACACACCTTCGTAGGTGTTTCCGGTGGTTGCGGCCCAACCACGCTGACTTCTCAAGGCATGGTGATCGTGTCCGAATCGAAAGCGCGTTGCGTGTGCAACTTCCCCTTCCGGACAACTTTGGCTATGGCCCCGGCCCATCGCCGCCTGAACGAAGACTGGGCGATTTTCTTCGATCGAGACATAGACACGCAGCTTCGGCGGGCCCGCATCAATCTTGGAGCGCCCGGAGATCGGCGTGATGACGGGGGAACCCTCTGGCTCGGTTACCCGCGACCGGTCACGCAAGCGGAAGCCCTCGGATACCCCAAGCTGCCGGGCACGAAAACGGAGGCTGTCCTGCCCGGCGTCTGGCCCATTGCTCGTCAACCCGGTCTCAGCCTCCCCCTGAAGGTCGAATGCTCTGAAACTGGCGGCCCATACCGATTCAACGGGGATCGAGTTTCAGTTTCAGCCGAAGAAAGGCCTTGGCTCTACGCCTCCGGGCATCGCGGCATTCAAAAGGCCACCTTGACTTTGAATTTCCTCCAGTCTTTGACCAGTCCCAATATAAAGGTAGCCCCTGTGCTTGACGGAGCGATAAAGGCAGATGAATGGCCCCAAGCGCACCAAGCTCACTTGGTCGAAACGGATACCCATGCCTTTTTCGCGCACGACCAGAAACATCTTTACGTTGCCGCCCGACGGACTGCCCCTGAACTATCCGACAAATCCCTGCGTCGCGGCAAAGTAACGTGGACGACACAAACCAAAGGCGAGGACGCCGAGGTCTGGAAGGACGATTCGTTCGAGCTTTTCATAAGCGATGCAAATTCTTCTCGCATCCTCCGTATCGGAGCATCGCTCAGTGGTGCCCGATTCGATGCCTTGGACAAAGATACCGGTTGGAACGGCAACTGGTCGCATGTCGCGAAAGCTGACTCCAATGGCTTAACCCTCGAAATGGCCATTCCATGGAAACTACTTCTGGATGCCGGCTTTAACCGCGACCAATTACGGATCAATTTCCAAGTCAATGGAGAAGCGGGAATGAGTGAAGCCTTGACCTACCTGGGAGCGGGCGGGCGCGACCAGTGCACGAATTTCACTCCACTGGGCATAGGAAACGTTCCATCCATTCCCGCTAGGAAGTTTCGTGTTCGCCTCCACTTTGCGGAACCCGACGAACTCGCGGCAGGTGATCGGGTATTTGACGTTGCCCTGCAAGGCAAGTCGGTGCTGAAGGATTTCGACGTCGTGGCGGCAGCTGGCGGCTGGCGGAAATCGGTCGTGCGGGAGTTCCCCGCGATCGAGGCAGTCGAAACTCTGACATTGGACTTCACCCCCTCCAAAGGTCAACCGATCTTGAGTGCCTGGGAGGTCTTTGAGGAACCCTCTGCAAACCCATGAGCGATCCCTTGCCGGGCAACCTGTTGACAAAAGTACAATTCTCTAGTTCCGCCTAAAACTTTCGCTGGCGACGACGGTCTGGATGAGATCCCGGAGGCCTTTATCCTTCTTGGCCATTTCCTTGTTGATCCTGTCGATGGCAGGGCGGTCCCCACTGTTCAGTTGGCGGCCGATGGCGTAGGTGAGAAGTTTTTTGGTTAGGCAGCGGGTGAAGGTTTCGTCCTGCGCGACAACCAACTTTCTAAACTCTTCCACGGATGAAAAAGTTTGGCCACCAGGCAATTTACCGGATGAATCCACTTCCAGCTTACGATCGTATTTCTCACGCCAGGTCCCGATCGCGTCAAAGTTCTCGAGCGCAAAACCCGCAGGGTCGATCTTGTTATGACACTGAGCACAGGTCGCATCCGCCCGGTGCTTGACCAATTGCTCCCTCAGCGTGGTGGCGCCGGTCACGTCGGGCTCGATATCGGGTACATCGTCGGGAGGTGGCGGGGGCGTGTAATCGAGAAGTTTGTTCATGACGTAGATTCCGCGCACCACCGGCGAGGTGTCCACGCCATTGGCGGAGGCAGTCAGGAAACTTCCGTGGCCAAGAAGGCCTCCGCGTTGGTTTCCTGAAAGACTGACTTTTCGAAACTCATTTCCTTCCAGTCCCGGCATACCATAGTGCTCAGCCAATTCCCGGTTCATAAAACTGTAATTCGCGGCAAGCAATTCACGGGGTGGTAAATTATTCTTGAGAATATGTTCAAATAGAAACTCGGTTTCCCTGCGCATCGCAGACTCCAGGTTATCCCGGTAAAAACTGACGAATTCCTTGGACGGAGGCATCTTTCCAATGTTATCCAATTCCAACCACACCCGCAGAAAGTTGCTTGTCAGTCGCTTGCTCTTCGGGTCGGCAAGCATGCGATCCACTTGCTTGGTTAGGACAGCTGGATCCTTCAATTTGCCCTGCTCCGCCAATTCGAAAAGTTGCTTGTCGGGCATCGAAGACCAAAGGAAATAGGAGAGCCTTGATGCGAGTGTAAGGTCATCGAGCTCCCCCTGCCCTTCCTTGAGGTAAAGAAACCCAGGAGCTGTAAGAATTGTTTGAAACCCAAGTTGCAGAGACTCTAGAGGAGATAATCCCTCAGCAAGCTTTGCTTGAATCATATTCAAGATGTGACTTAATTCCCCCTCCAGTGGAGGGCGACGAAAGGCAAGTTTGGCAAATTGGGTCAGTCGCTCTTCAATAATTTCAGCACTTAAATCTTGCGGTGCAAGCTCTTCATAGAGCACCCCATGTCCTTTGGGTGGCCACTCATCAATGTGTGGA
>JABHOU010000496.1 GCA_018695085.1 Opitutia bacterium
ATCAAATACAGTGACAAACTCAACGTCACCAAGGATCCGAGAGAGGTCAGTGCTTCCGCAAAGTGCATCGAGGGGAACGTCGGTGGTGTTCGTGTTACCAAAACTCGAATCGATGATGAGGAACTCAGATTGAGCACGGAATTGAAGACCGCTGCTGCTTTAGCCGAAATAGGAAATCATTACAGGGAATTCGGTTTGGCCGAAAAGGCCAAGACCAAATATCAAGAGGCACTTGCCATCGGCGAAGATACAGCAAAGGCGGCCCGCAAACTTGGCGGTCGAATTCTTGAGGAATCCTACGTCGGTCTCTGGAAGATTTACTTTGCGATGGAAAATTATGGCGCTGCCACTGCGATGAGTCGCCGCCTCCAGAACGAGTTCCCTGAAAGTCCTTTTGTCGACGACGCTATTCTTCAGCAAGCCAAGGTCGCTCAAGAACGTGGTGACTTGAAGACGGCCATTGCTCTCTTCAAAGGCTTGACCACCCTTAAGGAAAGCGAGCTGCGCGGGGAAGGTCAGTTCGGTATTGCCGAGTGCTACGAGCAAATGGCGGTTGATGCCGGACCCATCAAAGGCGAAGGTTATTTCGAGCAGGCTTTTCGTGCCTACCAAGTAGTCTTTGAAAATTATCCCGAAAGCGGAAGGGTGGGAGACGCCGTAGCCAAGATGGCGAATTACTACTATCGTAAAAAGGACTACAGGAGGGCCATCGACGTATTTGAAAACGTTCTTGGTGATCATCCCGATGCAGGTTTTCTCGACGTCATTCTCTTTAACTACGGGCGATGTCTTTATCGCGTAAATCGCAAGGGTGATGCCCGTCGTCAGTTCGATCAGATAATCGAGGAATTTCCCGACAGCAATCTCGCGACCGAGGCCAAGCGCATTAGTGATGCCCTAGCAAAGGCCGGTTATTGACTTCCGTCTCTCCAAGTCTGCGAATTCAACTTCTTCCCTTCAATCTTCTTCTCACTTTTTTCAATGAATCTAAATATCTTACGCTCATCCAGTCTCATGGTTCTGGCCTCTGCAATGGTCGGTCCGCTCTTGGCCCAAGACGAAGGTCTTGACAAAGCTTCGCAACGCGCCGCCGATTTAGAAGCCCAAGTGCGTAAGTTGGATGCGTCCACCGTGGAAGGAGCTAATGTCCTTCTCGAACTGATCGACCTCTATCATTCGAACGCTCGAGGATTCGGTTTAATACGAGCAGGAAAAACTTTCGTTAAAACTCACAGGGATCACCCGCGCCACAAGGAGATCATGCTCAAGTTGCTTGACGGTCATCTTGTTCTTTCGAGAAACGAGGACATTGTATCGACTGCTCGTCAATTCCTTGAATTCTACAAAAAGGATGGCGCGTCTCAGCAGGTGGCTCGTGATCTTGGTGAGGTTCTAGCACGCCAAAACAAGAAGATGGAATCGGCAAAGGCCTTTGAGCAAGCATGGGGACTCTCCGGTAAAAAAGACCTTGAGAGTGGGTATCGGTCAGTCCGTCTTTTCGGTGAATCCGGTGCCGGGGGAGCCAAGGACTGTGGCCGCTTGGCCCTCGAAATGCTCAACAATCTTAACGGCACGCCGGCAATTGAACTGGGGATCTATGCCTTCGGTCGTTGCAGTCACGGCAATTGGGACCGGAAGGGAGCAGTCGCTATCGGGGAAAAGCTTATCCAGCGGAACTTGATTCGCGATGCCGAGCGTCGTGGTTACCTCCATTACACAACCGCGGGTCATCTTTGGAGTACGGGGCAAAGGGCCAATGCCGTGGTACACTATCGCAAGGCTTGGGAACAGCAACGCGACAACGAGGCTTACCTCCGCCAGTTGATCGTCGTTCTATATGACAGCAGCGCCAAGGCCGGTCAGCTCAAGCCTTTGGTGGATGACTACAAGCGTCGTTATCCGCAAAACCGTTCCTACCTTGGCCAAGTTCTTTCAAACCTTGCCCATACTTACACTCGTGACAAGCAACTGCCCCCTGCTGTGGCCACTGCCGCGCAGGCGATTGTTCATGAACCCGGTTACCGTGACGTGGCGAACTACTATGTGCGCTGGACGTATGAGCTGGGTGAAAACCGTCTTCCCGAAGCGGAACGCATTCTTCGCGAAGCTTTTGGCAAGGCGGAACCGACAAAACGCCACTTCATCCGTTACGCCTTGGCATTCGAGGTTTACCGCGATCGGATGAAGGACGTGAACCGGGCTCGCAACGAAGTTCGCCAAATGCTTCGAGAAGAGCCTCCGAACGATAGCAAGGTGAGTTCGGCCATGAACTGGTACCTTTCATCCGCTCCTGATGAAGGCTCTTTTCGTCGTGCGGCCGAGGAACTGATCAAGTATTCCGAGGCCAATGGTCACCTGTCTCACTATCGCTCTTGGATGCAGAGTTGGGCAAAGGGGACGGGAAGCTCGGATGTGGAGAAGGGGAACCGAAAGTGGTTTCGGCAACGAGTCAAGAGCCTCGGGAGCAACCGAGACGTGGCCGAATGGATTGCTTTCGAAAAGGCTGTTTCGGCGAACAAGCCTAGTGCATTTTTGTCTCTTTCCAAGAAGTTGAACACCGAACGAAAGTTTGTTCGTTTTCATAGTGAACTCGGCTACGACTATCGTCATTATGGTGGCAACAAGGACAGGCCCTTGGCCATCCCTCACTTCAAGGCCTTGGCCAAGCGTTTCCCGAAGGACGCTTCCAGAGCTTCCTTCTGGCTGGATGCTTCCCGCTACGGAAACGAGGGAGACCGCTTGGAGGCCGTGCGCCATTTGCTGCAGGCCGAATCCGTAAACGATTACAATCGTTGGCACGAAGCTTATCGAACCGCTCACGAGGCCAAGGACGATGGCCTACTCCGCCAAGTTCACCAATACGTGACCAAGGCCGAGGAGAAGTTCGGCAAAAATATTGGTTCTCTCAGTAGCAACGTCAACCTGCTGCTTGATCGCAACATGACCAATGAGGCCAACGAGTACGTGAACCGGCACGCGGGCGTGGAACCGGATAACGTGGAGTTTCGCAATGCCGTTCACCTCCGTCTGCGAGATGCAGACGAAAATGCCAAGGCTCGTGAGTTCGACAAGTGGCGCAAGGCGGACAACGACCAGCACGGGGCTTTTGCATCCGACTATGCCGACATTCTATTCGCAAAGAAGGACTGGAACAATTTTACGCGCATTCTGAACGAGGCTCGCAGCAGGCAGGATCAAAGACCTTTCAGGGGATTCACCTTCGATACTAGCAAAACCAATTCTTGGATTTCCTCTATTCGTTCGAATCAAGAGATTTCCGAAGCCGATAAGGTTCGCGTTCTGACGTCTCTTCGAGATCTCGACATCTACAACTATTCCTTGTACGCCAAGCTCGCCTTGTTGCAAATGGAGTCGCAGAAACCGAAGACGGAAATCGAGCGACTCAAGGCTTTGCGATCTGCCCTTCTTCGGGCGGACAATGGGGCACACGGCTGGAATACTGCTTTGGGTTTTGCCCAAGCCGCACTGTCGGCGGGCGACCATGTTGGCGCAGCCACACTCCTTACTGCCGCCCAAGCCTATGCCGGGAACGTGCCCGCAAGTTACAAGCAGAATGGAAGAGGTCTGCTCGCTCAAGCTTATTCCCGTATCGGCGGAATCGGCATGACCATAGACAAGGACAGCCCACTTGCCCCGCTGATGGAAATTCTTCTCCAGCTTCGGCTCGGGGATCGCGACCGGGCTCTCGAGGCATATCTTTCTCAGCGTAAACTCTTCGATAAACATCGTTCCGAGCTGCCTCTTGAGCTCATTCTCTTTGCGACCGAGTCTCACGTTGCCGCCGGCGGAGACGAAAATCATGGCAGAGTTGAAGATCTACTTGCTGTTTGGCTCGTCAAGAACGGTGAGTCAGCCAATTTTTCCGATGCCGAAAAAGCCAGTGTTCGCTTGCTCCTTGCCCGCAATTATTTCAAGTGGGCTCGTTTTGATGCAGCTCGTAGCGAATTTACCACGGTTAAGAATTCTTACCCCGATGGTCAGGAAGCAATCGAGGCTGTGTTTGGAATCGGCGAAAGCTTCATGGCTCAGAAGAACTATGTGAAGGCCGAGGAGATTTTTGACGACTTGGCCAATAGTCGTGACACTAAAGTTGTCATCCGGGCCGAATTCATGCGAGGTCTTTTGGCAAGTCGCCAGGGTGATCGTGACAAGGCTAGAAATGTATTTCGTTCAGTTTTGGAACGCGTGCCCGACGTGAAGCTTGCCAACGAAACTCTATATAACCTGGCGGAGGTGTACGGCCTCGAACAACGCTACATGGACCAACTTCAACTTCTTCGCGCCGTGGGTAGACTTGGCCAAAGCTCGAAGCGTTGGCATGAACCCGGAGTGGCTCTTTCCATTGTGGTTCAGGACAGCGATCTTGGGATAAGTCGTGGTCACACCACGATCCCCGTTAACGTCCGAACCGAACCCGGCGGTGACGAAGAGAAGGTGAGCCTAATTAGCGGAGGCGCCGGGAAAGGTCTATTTATGGCTGAAATTCCCACCGCTTTGGGTATCGTCTCCAAGGGGGACCGTGTTCTCCAACTCAAAGGTAATGACGTGGTGACGGTTGATTATCCGGAGGAATTCAAAAAGGAGTTCCGCTTCCATATGCTCGGCACCAATGAAATTCACGTTGCTGCCGATGCCGATTTCGATGCTGCCAGTAGCCTTGTGATCGAGGAGGGTGACGCAGACGAATCCTTCACGGACGAACTTGTAGCCGATGACCAGAAGGACGAAGACGAATTGGAACTGTCGTCGGAAGGGCGTCCCACCAATCAAATAAAGCCGGGTAACTTTATCTATATGCGTGTCAAGGACGCTGATCGCGACCTCACGGATGGAGCGGACAAGTCCCTCGTGAAGCTCGAAGCTACCAGTGGCGATTCCGTAACCGTCGAACTGCAGGAAACTGCTCCGAGTTCAGGAATATTTCTTGGTAGAGCCAAGACCGGGGAACTACCTGCAGGCGCTCTCGCCAGTGACGTGTCCATCGAGAGCAACCCTCTCATGTCTATAGACAAGGAGGTCGCCACCGCATGGATCAGTGAACCTGACGGAGCGGCCCCCAAATGGCTGACTGTTGATCTCAAGGACGTATTCGACGTGACCGACGTCACTATTCGTTCTCCCGAGCAACCCGTGCCCACGAAAACTTGGACCTATCGTGATGCAAAGGGCCAAGACCAAGCCCTCTCTTTAGATGAAGACGGTTCCTACGAGGTTAAGGTCGGCGATGATGTCAAGAAAGGCAAGTGGAGTTACGAGGGAGCTGAAGATCGCTTCACCCTTACGCCGGCTGAAGGTAACGCCACCGTCATGATTTTTAATTCGACCAATGGTCGCTTTGAGGTAGAACCCGATGCCAACCCTCATCTCCGCGACGGGCGTCTCGAAAGAGGAAACCAGACTCCCGTTAGGATGCGCCTTCGTGGTAGTCATGATGGTCGATTCTGGTACGAATTAGCCCGTTTCCCCGCTATGCCTGAGGCCAAGGACTTGGGCTTGGCCAAAGGCAAAATGACTCGTCGGGTTTATTCGACTCTGGGTAATGTCAACCTCAGCGACTGGAATACCTTTGCCACTCGTCTTTCCGGGCGTGAATTCGATGATGCAATGGAGGTGACCGAGCTCGATTGGGCACTCTCTCCGGAAGTTGCCGAAGAAGGTGGGAAAGACGCCAAGAAACCTCGTTTCGTAGTTTGGTCCGGTTTGTATGCCCAACTCAAACCAGGTGCCACGAGGTTCAACGTCATGGCTGATAATGCCGCCATCATGGTAAACGGTCAGCTGGTTCTCTCCGGGGATGAGAAAGTACTCCGCAAAGCTCGATCGGTAGACGTATTCCTTGATGCTGGTGCTCACGAATTGAGCATTGTTGCCCATGTAAGCAACACACTTTTGGGTGCGACTGTCACTCGTGCTCGGGAAAACCCCAATGTTGAGCAGATAGCGACCGGAGCTTTTCGGCCGTCGGACTTTGACCTTGCCGGCATAGATGTCGACGACCAGGCCAAGGAGGAAGCTCGGGAAGTACGAATCGCGAAGAAAGGTTCGAATTGGAACTTCTCCATACCCCCTGCCCACATACGTCATGTTGAGATGATCTTTGACGAGTACGTCGGTCAGTCGTTGGCGATCAATCAAGTGGAAGTCAAGGCCGGGGACAAAATCTTAGTGCCCACCGAGGCGGATGTCTTGGCCATGGCCAAGAACGACGTGCTCGAAATCACTGCGGGAGACGTTGTCACTGCCAGTTACGTAGACGAGTTTGCTCGCGGCGGTCTCAAGAATCGACTCCTAACCAAGAATCTGACCGCGACTTATTACAATGCCAAGATTCGTCCCATCAGTTACGAGTTCGTTCGTTCCGGGAACGGTCAAGTTAGCCAGACTGAGAAGGATCTCATGAGAATCGACCCTGGCGAACGAATTGTAATCGAGGTTACTGATTATGATATGGACGTCACTGCCGGGGTCGACAAATTGGATGTCGAGGTGTTTCGAAACGCCAATGCGCCGATGCGCTTGGAAGCCATCGAGACCGGTGAGAATACGGGTGTCTTTCGCACGGAGGTCGATACCTCCGCGGAGGAAGAGGAAGGCAAACTCGCCGTCTCAGCCGGGGATCGCGTTAACCTCCGTTACCTCGATCCGCAAAATACCTTTCCCGGACATTCCTTTCCTCGAGAGGGTTTGGTTTTTGTCCGCCAGCCCACGGATGGAGCCGTCCGTATCGTTGAGACTCGCTATGTTCGTTCTACTCTCGGAAAGGCAAAGGCCACTTACCTTGCTCCGAGAGAAGATTCCGACGAAGTGGTCGCTTTTGCCTACGAAATGCCGCTCACCGTTGAAGTTGTCGATCCGGACGCAGCGAAAGACAGTCTGTCTACCACACGAGTGAAGGTGTTGGTCGGCGAGGGGAACTCGTCTCGCGAAGCCATTCTCGAGTGTGAACTCTCTCCTGCTTTTGGCGAAGCAACTACAGCGCCTTTGGGCTTTTCAAATTGGCCGCTTTACGAAGGGCGATTTGTGGGGCAGGCATTGCTGAGGTTAGGTGGGCCTGGAAGTCCCGAAGTTATTCCGGCGGGAGTCGATGCTCCTAGGAATCTAGCGGGAGGACTTGTTGCTCCCGAAGAGGAGGGGGAGACCGAAGGACCGGATCTTACGGTGCGCGTCGTAAACCTTTCGGGAGCAGAGATAGTGAACGCTGCCTATGAGGACGTCGAACGCCCCGATGAAGCCAACGGAACAATCCTTAGTTCCAAAGGCAAGATGGTAGCCGATGGTTCTCTCGCCATCACCGGTCCCGAATACGAAGAATCCGCAGAACTCTTGTACGTGGGAGAAAAATTGTTCCTCCGCGTCATCGACCCTGATCGCGACGTATCCAACGACCGAGATCTTGCCGAGGTTAAGATTGAGACTAAACTTGGTGAGTCTGAAACCGTCCAATTGGAAGAGACCCTTAGCCACAGTGGTGTGTTTACGGGATCTTTTCGTCTCATTGCGGAGGAGAAGCCAACTATCGATAACCTCGACGAAAATGTTTCCCTCGAAACTTTCTTCGGTGATCTTCTTTCCGCTTCCTATAATGACCCTGCAGCCAACACGGAGGAAGGTTCGCTCGTGATTACCAGCGAATCCGCCGTCTCCATCGGCGCCGATGGAATCATATCTTCTTTCAGTAAGGTTTTCGCAGATGAAGAACTGGCGGTGCGTACTCAGTTTCACGTTGCGGAAAGTTACTTCGAGCTTTTCAAGAGCCATCGCAAGTTAGGCCGGGAAGAGGAGGCCGCCAGTGACTTGGAAAATGGACGCCTTTCCTTGAAGCAGCTTGTAGAGGATTATCCGGATCCCAAGTACGCTCCTCGCATGAACTACCTTCTTGGACAGTTTGCCCAAGAACTGAAGGAGTGGGGAGGCGCTATCGAGGCTTATGAAACCATAGTGAGGAATTTCCCCGAACACCCCCTTGCGGCGGATGCCCAATACAAGTTAGCTCAGGCTTACGAGGAGGCGGAACGGTTTGATGACGCCTTGGAGGCTTACGTCACTCTGGCTTCCACTTATCCGAAGAGTCCGTTGATCGCCAACGCCATGATTCGCATTTCCGAGTACTTTTACAAACGTGAGGTTTTCGATATCGCCGCTCAAGTAGGGATCAAGTTCATTGATCGTTTTGAGTCGCATCAATGGTCTCCCAAGATGGCTTTTCGAGTAGGTCAGTGTCATTACAAGGGAGAAGACTATGTGGATGCAGCTACGGCCTTTGATGACTTCGTCAAGCGTTTCCCTGATGAAAAGCTCTGTTCCGAAGCTTTGTTTTGGGGTGGTGAAAGCTACCGGATGGGTAAAAACGTACCGCTAGCTTTTCAACGTTACAATCGATGCCGCTGGGACTTCCCTGAAAGCGATGCCGCCAAGTATTCGCGCGGAAGATTGGCCTTGCCCGAAATGCTTAGCCAATTCGAGAAGGAAGCTAATCTGGACGAGTAGTTAATTATTGGAAGCCCATATTATGATTTTCCCTATTTTTCTCGCACAAGCCGCCGAGGCAAACGCCACCGATGCGAATGCGACGGATGCCAACTCCTCTATCGCTGAGGTCAATGCCACCGACGCCGCAGAGCAAGCGGTAGAGGTAGTCGCCGAGCCCACTTGGTTGGAGCTCGTAATGCAGGAGGGGGCCATAGGCTTGCTTCTCGAAGGTGGTTTCTTTATGTGGCCGTTGCTCATTCTGGCGATCGTTGGTCTCGCGGTTGTGATCGAACGTTGGCGGAGCCTCAAGATGTTGGATTCCGACGGCGAAAAGCTTCGCCAACAAGTAATCGATCTCCTTTCGGACGACAAACCGGAGGATGCCCTTAACCTTTGCGAAAGTGAACGTGGTCCCGTGGCCGCCATGCTTTCTAATGGCTTGCGGAAGTATCTAGTCCTGAAAAAACTTGGCCACGACCAAGCCCAAATAGAAGATCAGGTCGTAAAGAGTATGGAAAACTATGGCGTCCACGTCGTCGCGGCTCTCGAAAGGCACCTCCCCATTCTTGCTACGATTTCCAGCGTTGCTCCCATGCTTGGTTTCCTAGGGACCGTGCAGGGCATGATCGTGGCGTTTTCCGACATTGTGGAGAAAATGGGTGAGGTGAACATTGTCGAAGCCGCGGCTTCAGGCATTCAGGTTGCCTTGCTCACTACTTGCTTCGGTCTTATCGTTGGTATTCCAGCCTACCTGTTCTTCAATTACTTCACCAGTGTCATCAACGGGTTCGTACTAGAGGTGGAGGGTACCGCGGCGGAGCTCATCGAAGTGGTTACCGTTCGTTTGACTCTTGACCGTCATGAAGAAGAATCGAAGAAAGCCAAGCGTCCCACCCGTCGCAAGACTGCCGTGAAAGCAAGCGAGGAATGAAGCTTAGGCGGAACAAATTGTTGGTGGAACCCCCTGCAGGCGCTTCCAGCGACATAGCTTTTATCCTCATTGTCTTTTTTCTTGTTTGCGCCTCCGTTCAACCCGAGCAAGGCCGACCTCAGGAAATTCCCAAGAGCGAAGAAGAACCCGACAAAAAGAACCAAAGCCAGAACCCCGAAGTGGAACTCACTCGAACCGCCGTAATACTGAATGGCGATCCTGTCCCCAACAAGACCTTCGCCCCTCGCTTGGCGAGTTTGCTTGCCCGAAAGGAAAGGCAGGAGGACAAGGTCGTGGTGCTGAAGTCTCGCAAGGACGTGCCGTACGAACGTTGGATAAACGTCACGGGACTTATCGAGCAAGCCGGTGGAGTCGTAACGCTCCAATTGGAAGAGGAGCAAGCCCATATCGTAAACTGAAACGATGAAAATTCCCAAACGCAGTTTTGAGGCATCGGTTCCATCCATGGCTATGGGTGATATAGCATTCCTACTGCTTATCTTTTTCGTTATTCTGGCTCGAGCTCAGGATGATAGCCATCTTCGTTGGGAACCTGCAGCCGAAGAGGAATTGAAACAGGCGAAAAATTATAAGGCCAGCGTCGTCATCGACGTCGACAGCAAGAGCTATTTGAATGGTCGTCCGATCGCTCAGGGGCAATTGGCGGGAGCTCTCACCGATATTCTGGGAAACGCGGAACAGAAGAAACGCACAGTTCTCCTCAAGGTGCATAAGGATGCGACTGCCATCCACTTCGAGCCCGTCATAGAGGCAGTCAGCAAAGCAGGAGGAGAAATTCATCACGTACTCGAAAAACAGAGAAAATAGACGAGGAACTTTTTAGGAAATCCAAGAAACCATGAGCGAAGAACCAACAGTCAAACCCGTCCTGAGTCCGAAAAGAGATATTGAACGCCTTGGCAAAAACGGACAAGCAGTGGTAGGGGAACTTCGCGAGTTCCTCGCAGGTCTCAAGGGGAAGAGCCCAAAGGAAATGATGGGCGCCGTGGCCGACAGTCATCTGGGAAAAAGCTTGGTCTCGGCGACTGTTTTGATGGCTGTTCTTCTTTTCGTCCTTTCCGCAGTGCCTTTTTACATGAAGCAAAATCTGGAGGCTGAAAAGCTTGCTCGTGACGAGACTCCCTCTGCAGGCTCCTCGACGACCGAACAAGAAAAGGAATCCGAGTACGTGCCGGAGGAAGCTGAAGTCGGTGAAAAGCCACTTACGACACCTGAGCAATCTACAGCCGATGCATTGGGTATTGGGGAGCAGAAGATTGCGGATCCCAAGTCCAACCCTCTCGACTCCTCCGGCGAGGATCTTCTGGACGGTCTCGACGACATTTGAGCCGGCGAATGCTTGTCTCCGTTCCATGAGCGAAGCTGAAACGGTTTCACGATCTCTTCGTCAGCCGATCGTTCTCACCTCCATTTTAGCGGCAGGTTGGTGTTACCTTTGGTTTGATTGGTTGTCTCTTTATCAAATCCCTGTCGAGATACAGCGAGTCGGGTTTGCCTCGACGGTTTTGCCCGTTGGCTGGTGGCTTCATCGGTCCGGGAAAGAAACTCCGCTAGTTCGCTACGCCATTTACAGCTTCTGCATCTTTCCCATCTGGCACTTGTTTACTTTCGCCTTTTACGAAATGGGGTGGATGACCCTTAAGGCAATGGCTGCGAGGTCTGGTCTCTGTATAACCTTTGTCACTGGTTTGGGTTGGACGACTTTCTGGGTGGAGCGGAAGTCTCGGGTGCTGCAGGTCGCCCGCTTGGAGATTTCCGGA
>JABHOU010000593.1 GCA_018695085.1 Opitutia bacterium
CGCTTCGATCGTTTTTATGCGGGCGGCTCGGTCTGCAGCCCGACCCGGGCGTCCTGCATGACCGGGCGCTGCAATTGGCGGGTCAGTATAAACGATCCCTCACGAGCGGACGAGGAACACCTACCCAAGGAAGAAATCACCTTGCCGGAGGCCTTGAAGGAAAAAGGCTACGCAACCGGCCACTTCGGGAAGTGGCACCTCGGTGGGTTCGACGAGAAGATGGCGAAAGGCCCGGTGCACGTCATGCCGCCATGGAAGGCGGGTTTTGACGAATGTTTTTCCACCTTCAACGTCTTGGTGACCCACGACCCCTACGCCAAGATCGGCAAACATGGCATCGAGGGCTCGTATTGGCACAACGGCCGCAACATACCGTTCGAGGAGGGCCAGAAGGATCCCACTTTGCGCGGCGACGACGCAGCCATCGTGATGAACAAGGCGATCCCCTTCATCCGCGAGCAGGCCAAGGCCAAGAAACCCTTCCTCGCCGTGATTTGGTTTCACAACGTGCATACCCCGTTGGGCAAGAATCAGGAGCTGATGAAGCAATACGCGGACTGTTCGACCAAGGAGCAGATCTACTACAGCAACATCACCGCGGTGGACACCCAGGTGGGCGCTTTGCGCAAGGCGCTTCGCGAGTTTGGCGTGGCGGAAAACACCATGGTCTGGTTCACCAGCGACAACGGCCCCAACCTGAAGGCAAAGAAGGACGTCATGTACGGAAAGGCTCAGGGCGGTAAGTTCAATTACACATCGCAAGGTTCCACCGGTGCCTACCGCGGCTGGAAACGCTACCTCTACGAGGGCGGTATCCTCATGCCAGGCATCCTCGAGTGGCCTGACCGGATCAAGAAGCCTTTCGCCACCGACCTGCCCGCCGTCACCAGCGACTATTTCCCCACCGCCCTTGCCGCTGCCGGCATACCGTTGCCCGACGACCGCGACTACGATGGCATCAACCTGCTGCCCCTGATCGACCGCAAGATGAAGGAGCGAAAGGGAATCGGTTTCCATTGCCGCGGCATGCAGGCTTGGGTCGAGCGGCGCTACAAGGTGATCCGCTTGGCTTCCAAGAAGAACGAACCCGAGCCGTGGGAGCTTTACGATCTGCTGTCCGATCCCTTCGAGGAGAAGGACCTCGCCAAGAAACGTCCCGAAGTGGTCCAAAGAATGGACGAGGAATTCACGGTCTGGGCGAAATCAGCGAAGGCGGATGAGCAAAAGGTTCTCGACAAGTACCATCCACCGAAACCCAAGGGATCCAAGGAGAAGAAATGACCGACCAAGTAACGAGCCGCCGCCGCTTCTTGGCAGCAACCTCGCTTGCTGCGGGTGCACCTTTCGTGAGCCGCCTCTCCTGGGCAGAAGGCTCCCCCATGCAGAAACTGCAATATGCGGCCATTGGCTTGGGCGGACGAGGCATGTACGACGTCCAGTCCATATCCAGGCACGAGAAGGTGCGGATGGTAGCGGGAGCCGACGTGGAATCGGCCACTGCCAAGAAACTGGCTGACAGAATGGACGAGGTAAAAACCTTTTCCGATTGGCGGGAGATGTTTGAAACCATGGGCAAAAAGATCGACCTGGTCAGTGTTTCCACTCCCGACCACATGCATGGGATCATGGCCATGAGCGCCATGAACCTGGGCAAGCACGTCTACGTGCAGAAACCTTTGGCCCAAACCATCGGGGAATGCCGGGCCATGCAGGAAACCGCTCGCCGAAACAAGGTAATCGTCCAGATGGGCACGCAAGGAGCATCGAGCTTCAACGACCGGAACGGGTCTGACTTGATACGCCGCAAATTGATTGGGAAAGTAACCGAAGCCTGGGTCTTCTCGGGCAAAGGTTGGGGCGACAAGAATCCGCTGCCGGACCGCGAGGATCCGGTCCCCGATGGACTCGACTGGGATGGATGGCTCGGGGTAGGGGAGAAGCGGCCCTATTTGAAAAAGTACTACCACCCGAAGAACTGGCGAAAGAGACAGGGCTTCGGAACGGGCACCTTGGGCGACATGGGTTGTCATATCTTCAACGCCATGTACCGGGGACTTGGTCTTACCGTTCCGAAAAAAGTACGTTCTCAAACTGCCGTTCCGAATGAACACAACTGGACGAGCAACGAACGGGTGGAATTCGAATTTCCGGGCACTCCCTTCACTGATGGCGACCTCAAGGTTTTCTGGAGCAGTGGTGGTGAACGTGCGCCCAGGGAACTGACCTCCTTGGTTCCCGATGGCGTCAAATACCGCTACGGTTGCTTGCTCAAGGGGGAGAATGGTGTGCTCTTGTTAAGGCACGGAAGTTCCCCCATGGTGCTTCCCGAGAAAAAGTTCGCCGGTATAGGGCCTGCCAAACTAGAGTCTTTCGGACATCACAATGCTTTCATTGACGCAATTCTCGGTGGTGACCGGTCGCGTCTGCTTTCCCCGGTCGATTTTGCCGCCCCCATGACCGAATCCATCCTGCTTGGCAACGTCGCCATGCAGCACACGCCCGGGTGGCTCGAATGGGATGCCAAGAAGGCGCAGGTCACCAATGACGATGCGGCCAACGAAAATATCCGCCGGACTTACCGGGCCGGGTGGAAAATCATGGGAGCCTAGACGGATGATTTTTCGTTCCCTCGCTTTCCTCGTCTTCCTGTCCACTTGCTCGCTTAGCGCCAGGGACAAGCCTAATGTCCTCTTCATCATCTCGGACGACCTCACTGCGACTGCCTTGGGTTGTTACGGGAACAAACTCTGCCAGACACCGAATATCGACCGGTTGGCCACGGAGGGCACCCGGTTCACTCGGGCCTATTGCCAAGCCACTTTCTGCGGGCCTTCACGCGCTTCCTTCATGTTTGGGTATTACCCCTATGCAAGCAAGGCGACGGGGTACACCAGCGGACGCAAGGAAGTGGGGGCAAACAAGGACAGTTGGGCCCAGTATTTCCGCAAGAATGGGTACCACAGCGCCCGTATTTCAAAGGTATTTCATATGGGCGTTCCTCCCGACATCACAAAGGGCAGTGACGGGGCCGACGATCCGGAATCATGGAATGAGGCCTACAACAGCAAAGGCCCGGAAACGAAGGTGCCTGGACTAGCCGAACAGTTGTCGAATAATCCAGGTGGCTTGAAGAAAGGCACTGGTAGTAGCCAAAGCTTCAACGTCGTCGAGGCCGAGGGCGATGATCTGGTTCACTCGGACGGCAAGACGGCACAGAAAGCCGTCGAGCTCCTCCACAAATACAAGGATATGGAAAAGCCCTTCTTTCTGGCAGTGGGATTCGTACGGCCACACGTTCCTTTGGTCGCTCCGAAAAAATATTTTGCTCCTTACCCGCTCGGTAAAATTGTTTTGCCGCCCAAAATTCCGGGTGATCAGGACGATATTCCCCAGAATTCGGCTAATAAGCGAACGACCGCCAATTACAAAATGGACTTGAACCAACAGAAAGGCACGCTCCGCGCCTATTACGCATCGGTCAGCTTCGTCGATACGTTAGTCGGCAAGATTCTCTCCGCGCTGGAGGCAACTGGCCAGCGCGACAACACCATCGTGATCTTCACCAGCGACCACGGTTACCACCTCGGTGAACACGACATGTGGCAAAAGGTAAGCATACACGAAGAGTCCGCCAAAGTGCCTCTGATTATTTGCGTGCCCGGGAAGAAGCCGGCCGTTTGTAATTCCTTGTCCGAATTGATCGACCTCTATCCCACGGTCTCCCAGTTGTGCGGATTGAAAA